>NZ_JBVJHZ010000010.1:0-134299 GCF_055586545.1 Glycomyces sp. NPDC050141
CCCCCCCCCCCCCCCCCCCCCCCCCCCCCCCCCCCCCCCCCCCCCCCCCCCCCCCCCCCCCCCCCCCCCCCCCCCCCCCCCCCCCCCCCCCCGCTATGCGCTCATGGAATTCAGAAGCCTGGTGCGTCCTCGCGCAGTGCCCTGTCGCTGCGGGCCGGCGTGGTCACCCCGGCGGAGTCCCAGGGCTCAGCTTTTGGGGGCTCGTCCGCGTTCGTGGTGAAGTTCTCGACGATCTCGCCGAACTTGGTGCCCTTGATCTTGTCCTGCGCCGCGTCCACGGCCTTGTTCGCCTGCGTGCGCACCGTCGAGGCGACCTGCTGGACCTTGTCGTTCCCGGTCACGCGCCTGGTGAGGTCGACGATCTGGTCGTAGCGTTCCCGCCCGGCCTTCGCCCCCAGGATGTAGCCGACCGCGAACCCTGCTACGAGATACCACTTCCGCATATTTGCCTCCTCGGCCGACCCGCGGGCCGAACGCCGCTCTGGTTTCACTGTGTTCCGGAGTTCACTGTGCGTCGCCGCATATAGCGGCCATTCTGCCCCATCTCGGGGTGCCCAGGCGGCCCATGACGGAAACGCGCCCCGCCCGATCCAGGCGCTTCCGCGCCCGGATTGGACCCACACCACACCCACCCCGCTGGCACACGCCCGCGCCGGTCCTGTACTGTCATATCCGGTTCGCACGGCGAAACGCCAAGCCCGAACCCCTTCCCCAATAGCTCAATTGGCAGAGCAGCCGACTGTTAATCGGCAGGTTCTTGGTTCGAGTCCAAGTTGGGGAGCAGACACAGAAAGGCCGGTCGTTTTCGACCGGCCTTTTTTCGTGTTGCGGGTGCGCGGCGGGTGGGGGGCGGTGCTCTGGCGAATCGGGGACGGGGAAGGCGAGGAAGTTCTACCGTTGAAGGTGAAGGCCAGGGACCTCGGACGCGTCCAGGTTTCCGTTCTCAGGCCTCCGCGACGATCCTGAGACATCGGCTCGGGACGTATGCGGCCGAATCCGGCCGGTCTTCTTTCCTTTGCCAACGGGGGCATCGATCATGGGCGATCTCAATGGAACGAAACTCGAAACACTGCGCGGTGCGCTGCGGGGAGCCGTTGTCGCACCGGAAGATCCGGGATACGACGAGGCGCGCAGCATCTACAACGCCATGATCGACCGGCGCCCGGCCGCCGTCGCCCGGTGCGTCGACGCCGCCGACGTGCGTGCCGTGCTCGCCTTCGCGCAGGACGAGGGCATCGACCTCGCGGTGCAGGGCGGCGGCCACAGCGGCCCCGGCCTCGGCATGGTCGACGGCGCGCTCACCCTGGACCTGTCCGCGATGGACTGGGCCCGGGTCGACCCGGCGGCCGGCCTCGCGCAGGTCGGCGGCGGCAGCCAGCTGGGCACCCTCGACCACGCGGCGGGCACGTTCGGCCTCGGCATTCCAGCGGGCATCATGTCCACCACCGGTATCGGCGGCCTGACGCTGGGCGGGGGGCACGGCCACCTCACCCGCAAGTACGGGCTGACCATCGACAGCCTCGTCGCCGCCGACGTCGTGCTCGCCGACGGCACCTTCGTCACCGCCTCGGCGACCGACCACCCGGACCTGTTCTGGGCGCTGCGGGGCGGCGGCGGCAACTTCGGCGTCGTCACGTCGTTCACGTTCCAGCTGCACCCGGTATCGAACGTCGGGGTCGGACTGACCGTGTGGCCCGTCGAGCGCACGCAGGAAGTGATGCGCTGGTACCGGGAGTTCCTCCCTGCCGCGCCCGAAGAGCTCAACGGGTTCTTCGCCGTCCTGGCCATCCCGCCCGGTCCGCCGTTCCCCGAGCCGATCCACGGCCAGAAGATGTGCGCCGTGGTGTGGTGCTACACAGGCAGCCTCGAGGAGGGCCACCTGGAGGAGGTGCTGTCGGTGGTGAACGAGCCGGCGCCGCCCGCGTTCCACTTCACCGCGCCGATGCCGTACCCGGCGCTGCAGAGCATGTTCGACGGGTTGATTCCCAAAGGACTGCAGTGGTACTGGCGCGGCGACTTCTTCGACTCGATCTCGGACGCGGCGATCGACGTGCACGAGCGGTACGGCAGCGCACTGGCCACCGACTCCTCGACCATGCACCTCTACCCCGTGGACGGGGCCGCGCACCGGGTCGGCGCGGACGACACGGCCTGGGCCTACCGGGACGCCGTGTGGTCGGCGGTGATCGGCGGCATCGATCCCGAGCCCGCGAACGCCGACCTGATTCGCCAATGGTGCGTCGACTACTGGAACGACCTGCACCCGCATTCGATGGGCGGCTCGTACATCAACTTCCTAGGCGAGCAGGAGGGCCCCGAACGCGTCCGGTCCACCTACCGCGGCCACTACGACCGGCTCACCTCGATCAAGCGCACCTACGACCCGGAGAACTTCTTCCACGCCAACCAGAACATCCCGCCCGCAGCCGCCTGAGCGCAGCGGTCACGGATCACCGCCGCAGGAGCAGGGTGCCGTGGTCGTGGTCGAGCCATTCGAGGGTGAAGCCGGTGAACTCGGCGGCCCAGCGTTCCCCGATGGCGCGCTCGTCGGTGCGGCGGGCGTCGTCGAGGACGACCAGGGCGTCTTTCGAGAGGCGGTCGATGAGGAGCGGGACGGCCGGGTAGCGGGCGGCCGGGCCGGTGGTGCCGGGCGGGCCGTCGACGAGGGCAAGGTTGAACGGCCCCTCGAACGGGCCGTCCGTCAGGGCCGCAGGGTCGTACCAGCGCCAGGTCGAGTCGCCAACGGGCACTTCGGTCAGCGGGGCGTCGCGGACTTCGGCCCATTTCGAGAGGCCGCGCTCGTCGAGCATCTTCCTTGTGGCGGCGGCGAACTTGGCGTCGTGTTCGAGGGCCACGACCTGTCCGGCGCCGATCGCGCGGCACGCGTACGCGAGGATCACGGTGGTGCTGCCCGAGCCGCATTCGAGGACCGAGGAGCGGCCGTGCTCGACGACCTCGCGGTAGAGGAACCGGGCGAGGTCCGGCCCGGCCGCCCAGCCGTGCATGCGAGGGAGCGCCTGGTCCGGGCCGATGTCCTTGTACAGGGCCATGAGGTCCTCGACCTCGCCGTAGACGACGCGGCCCCACTCGCGCACGAGCCGTTTGGTCGACCGGGGCATCGTCTCGAGTTCCTCGCGGGCCGCCTCCTGGGCCTCCTGGAACCGCGCGAACTTCTCGGTCAGCTCGGCGACCTCGGCGCCCCGCCGCCGCTGCGCGCGCCAGAGCGTGCCGATCGCGATGGTCGCGGCGCCGACGACGATGGTGCGGTAAGGGATTCTCATGCTCATCGGCTGCCTCCGGAAACGGGATCGCCCCTCGGATGAGGGCGATTGCCGAAGCTATCAGTCCTTGGCTGTCGGACGGTGAACGTTGTTCGTCCTGGTGCTGAACCCTTCTAGCTCAGGAGCTTCGAGCGGGCCTGCATGAGGGCGAAACCGAGGAGGTTGAGGCCCTTCCAGGTCGCGGGGGACGCGGCGAGCGGGTCGGTCGCGCCGAGGCCGATGCCCCAGACGCGGTCGCGCGGGCTGGCTTCGACGAGGACGCGGTTCGTCGTGCCCCTGAGGTAGGTAAGCAGGTCCGGGTGCTGGCCGAACTTCGCGAGGTTGCCCCGCACGACGATGTCGAAACGTTCGGCCTCCCAGGTCGCCTGGTCGAAACCGCGGACCTTGCGGCCCAGCGACTGCGCCTCGCCCGGGTGCCCCGCGGCGAGGATCTTCTTGGCGGCGGCGGCATCGTCGAAGAGCCAGGCCTTGTGCGCCATCATGTAGTGCTCGGCCGAGGCGAAGCGGTGCGAGTCCTCGGTGAACGCCGCCGGCCACCACTGGTTCAGGCAGCCGCGCCCGGCGCTGCCGTCGGCTTCCGGCGAGTGGCCCCAGAAGTGGATGAACTTGAACGAATGACCGGCCGACGCCAGCGCTACGGCCTCGTCGACGTTCTGCGGCAGAACGAGAGCTTCGGACATGCGCCCCACCTTGCCATACCGACGCTCACCCCACCCGGCGGTAACGGCGTCGAAGTAGGGTCGGGTTCATGGGCGATCCTCAGCTCGCTGCGCTGGCGCAGCGGTACTTCGATTTTCATCTGGCCGACAACCCCACGGCGGCAAGCTTCTACGGGATTCCGGGATACGACGACAAGCTCCCCGACCCGAGCCGGGCGGGCGATCAGGTCCGGCGCTCGCACCAGGTCGAGATCCGGGACGGGCTCGGCGCGATCGACGCGGACGCCCTTCAGGGGCAGGACCGGATCACGTACTCCATGCTCGCGCGGCTCGTCGCGGACCAGACCGCGAGCATCGACGCGGCCCTCGGCGAGGTCGGGCTCTCCAACACGATCACCGGGCCCGTCTCCACGATGCTCTCGTCGCTGCCGCGCATGAGCCTGAACACCGAGCAGCGCAGCCGCGACTACCTCGTCCGGCTCGGTGCTCTAGGCGACTACTTCGACGCGGTCCTCGAGCGGTACCGGCAGGCCGCTTCCGAAGGGCGGAACCAGACCAAGCGCGGCGTGGCCGCCGTCATCGAGCAGATCGACGACTACCTGGGGACGGATATCGCGAGCGATCCGCTCGTCGCTCCTACTCCTTCCGGGGTGGAGGTCGAGGAGTGGAAGGCCTCGGCTTCCGAGCTCGTCGAGCATCGGGTGCGGCCTTCGCTCGCCCGGTGGCGCGAGGCGCTGGAGAAGGAGTTCCTTCCCGACTCGCGCCTCGACGAGTACGTCGGGGTCTGCTACGTCCCCGGCGGTTCGGACGGGTACGCGGCGGCGTTGCGGCAGTTCACCACCGTCGACCTCTCCCCCGAGGGGATCCACCGCATCGGGCTCGACGAGGTCGAGCGGCTGCGCGGCGAGTTCGCCGAGATCGGGGCCCGGGCGCTGGGGACCTCGGACGTTGCGGAGGTCGTCGAGCGGCTTCGCAGTGATCTGTCGCTGCGGTACGAGTCGGAGGAGCAGATCCTCGCCGATGTCACCGAAGCGCTGCACCGAGCCGAAGCGGCCCTGCCGAAGGCGTTCCTCGACTACGACATCGCTCCCTGCTCGATCCAGGTCATCCCCGAAGCGGCCGCCAAGGGCGCGACCCTCGCGTACTACACGGTCCCCGCCTCGGACGGGTCCCGGCCGGGCACGCACTGGGTGAACACGTACGAGCCCGCGAGCCGTGCCCGGTTCGAGTACGAGGCGCTCGCGTTCCACGAGTCCGTGCCCGGGCACCACCTGCAGTTCGCGCTGGGCCAGACCCTGGACGGGCTGCCGCAGTTCCGGCGGTTCGCGTACGTGACGGCGTTCGGTGAGGGCTGGGGCCTGTACACCGAGCGGCTGTGCGACGAGATCGGGCTCTACAGCGGGGATCTGCAGCGGCTCGGCATGGTCTCGTTCGACGCGTGGCGGGCGTGCCGACTGGTGGTGGACACCGGCATGCACATCTTCGGGTGGTCGCGCGAGCGCGCGGTCGCGTTCATGCGGGAGAACACCGCGCTCTCGCTGGTCAACATCGACAACGAGATCGACCGGTACATCGCGTGGCCGGGCCAGGCGCTGGCGTACATGATCGGGCGCAGGCACATCGGGGCGCTTCGCGATCGGGCGCAGGTGGCGCTGGGCGACGCGTTCGACCTGCGGCACTTCCACGACCGCATCCTCTCGAACGGGTCGATCCCGCTGGAGACGATGACGGGGGTCGTGGAGGACTGGATCGCGGAGTCGGCTTAGGAGATTCCGGGGCCTGACGGGCTGTTGTCGGATTGGTGACAGACAGTTCAGGCCCCGTATTGCACTATATGAGTCGCGGCGGTGGCTCCCCCCGGGCGCCGCCGCAACTCAGTCTTTCTGCCGCTGTGTACGCACCGAATCGGTGCGGCACAGTCGGTTTCAACAGTCCACAAGGGACTCATCAGCGATCGTTCGTCGCGCGCAAATGCCTTGCGAATGAACATCCCGCAAGCATTCGTGGAGAAGGTCACCATTCGGGATGAGCCCTTCTGCGCGCTCGCGATTTAGGTTAGCCTAACCTACACGTTCCCCGGCATTCCGAGAGACCACCGTCCCTCCCTGCAGTGCTTCCGAAAGGTGACCCTCCGTGCTGACTAGCGCCGACCTCCGTCCGGCTCCCGCGCCGCTCGCCACATCCGAGCCGCCGGCCCTCCTGGGCCGCGACTCGGCCGCCGCCTACCGCGGAATGATCATCGATGTCGCTGGCCGCCTTGCCGACCGGTTCGCCGCCGTCGACCGGCCGTGGACCGGCGCCGCCCCCGCCGAGCTCGGCCCGGCCATCGCCGCGGTCGACCTCGACCGGCCCCTGGAGTCCTTCGAGGACGCGTTCGACGAGATCGGCGAGCTCTACCTGAAGGACGCGGTCTGGTTCCACCACCCGCGCTACCTCGCCCACCTGAACTGCCCCGTCGCACTCCCGGCCGTCGCCGCCGAAACGGTGCTCGCCGCCGTCAACACCTCGGTCGACACCTGGGACCAGAGCGCGGGCGGCACCTTCATCGAGCAGCGCCTCATCGAGTGGACCGCGCAGCGCATCGGCCTCGGGCCCGACGCCGACGGGATCTTCACTTCCGGTGGCACGCAGTCGAACCTGCAGGCGCTCCTGCTCGCCCGCGACGAGGCCGTCGAGAACGTGCTCCTCAAGCACCAGGTCGAGGTCGGCACCCCGCTGCGCGGCGTCGAGGTACTCCCCCGCCTGCGGTTCTTCGCCTCACCGCACTCGCACTTCTCGGTCGTCAAGGCCGCCCGGCTGCTCGGCCTCGGGGAGGAGGCCGTGATCACCGTGCCCGCCGACGACTGGTTCCGCATGAACCCGGCCGCCCTGGACGCGGCCATCGAGACCTGCCGTGAGCAGGGGCTCGTCCCCGCGGCAGTCGTCGCCACCGGCGGGACCACCGACTTCGGGTCCGTCGACCCGCTCGGGCCGATCGCCGAGATCACTGCGGCGCACCGGGTCTGGTTCCACGTCGACGCCGCCTACGGGTGCGGCATCCTCGTCTCGCAGCAGCACCGCGGCCTGCTCGGCGGCATCGAGTACGCCGATTCGGTCACTGTGGACTACCACAAGTCGTTCTTCCAGCCGGTCAGCTCCTCGGCGCTCATCGTGCGCGACCGGGCCTCGCTGCGGCACGTCACGCACCACGCCGACTACCTCAACCCGGCCGAGGCCGTGTTCCCCAACCAGGTCGACAAGAGCCTCCAGACGACGCGGCGGTTCGACGCGCTGAAGCTGTGGATGACCCTGCGGACGCTGGGCCCGGACGCCTTGGGCGCCATGTTCGACCAGGTCTGCGCGCTCGCCGACCAGACCTGGGACTGGATCGCGGGCGACCCGCGCTTCGAGGTCGCCGCGCCGCCCTCGCAGCTCTCCACGGTCCTGTTCCGGCTCGCCGGGGCCGATGACGACGTGCACCGCACCGCCCGCGAAGCACTCGCGGCCTCCGGCGAGGGCATGGTCGCGGCGACGAAGGTGGAGGGGCGGACGGCCTTGAAGCTGACGCTCCTGAACCCGGAGACCACGCTCGCCGACATCGTCCCCGTGCTCGAAGCGCTGGCGCGCCACGGCAAGAAGGCGCAGGAGAACGCATGAGCGTCAGCGAAACAGAAGGCGCAGTGGTTTACGACTTCATCGGGATCGGCCTCGGGCCGTTCAACCTCGGGCTCGCGGCGCTGACCGCCCCGATCGACGACCTCGACGGGATCTTCCTGGAGCGCAAGCCGAACGTGGACTGGCACCCGGGGATGCTCATCGAGGGCACCACGATGCAGGTGCCGTTCATGGCCGACCTCGTGACCCTCGCCGACCCGACCTCCGAGTACTCGTTCCTCAACTACCTCAAGGAGAGCGGGCGGATCTACCCGTTCTACATCCGCGAGTCGTTCTTCCAGCTGCGCACTGAGTTCCAGGACTACCTGCGCTGGGCCGCCGAGAAGCTCGACAACCTCCGCTTCGAACGCACCGTGACCGAGGTGACCTGGGCGGACGGCGTGTACGCGGTCCGGTCCGAGGGCCCGGCCGGGACGAGCACCGACTACGCGCGGCGGCTCGTGCTCGGCACCGGCACGCCGCCGTGGATCCCGCCGTCGTGCCGGGAGCTGGAGAGCCCCACGGTCTGCCACGCTTCGTCCTATCTGGAGCACCGGGAGCGGCTGCGCGAGTGCGGCTCGATCACCGTGGTCGGCAGCGGCCAGAGCGCCGCCGAGATCTACCGGGACCTGCTGGGCGACATCGAAGGCGGCGGGTACGAGCTGAACTGGGTGACGCGCTCGCCCCGGTTCTTCCCGCTCGAGTACACGAAATTGACGCTGGAGATGACCAGCCCGGAGTACGTGGACTACTTCAACGGGCTGCCGTCCGCGAAGCGGGACGAGCTCAACGCCTCCCACAAGAACCTCTACAAGGGCATCAACGCCGAGCTCATCAACGAGATCTTCGACCTGCTGTACCAGAAGCGGTTCGAGCAGGGGTCCGTGCCGACGCGGCTGTTCACCAACTGCACCGTGGAGAAAGCGGCCGGGTGCGGGAGCGTCAGGCTCTCGGTGCGCCAGCACGAGCAGGACCGGTCCTTCGAGCTCCAGACCGAGGGGCTCGTCCTGGCGACCGGCTACAGTTACCGCGTCCCCGAGTTCATGAACGAGGTTCGCGACCGGCTGCGCTTCGACGCGACCGGACGCCTGGAGGCCCGCCGCGACTACAGCGTCGACACCGCAGGCGACGGCGAGATCTTCGTGCAGAACGCCGAGCTCGCCACCCACGGCTTCGTCTCGCCCGACCTCGGCATGGCCGCCTACCGCAACTCCTGGATCATCCGGTCGCTGACCGGCCGGGAGGTCTACCCGATCGAGCGCCGCATCGGCTTCCAGGATTTCGGAGCACCGCAGTGACCTTGAAGGCCCCCACCAGCTTCTACCACCTGCACGAGGAGCTCGGCGACTTCGGCCTGCGCCCGGTCGACCCGCCCACCGACTCGCCGCTGCTGCACGAGTGGGTGACGCACCCGAAGGCGACGTACTGGATGATGCAGGACGCGACCGTGGCCGACGTGCTCGCCGAGCACGAGGACATCGAGGCGAACCCGCACCACTTCGCGTTCATGGGGCTCTTCCACTACCGGGCCCGGTTCCTCGTCGAGGTCTACGACCCGGCGCACTCGGAGCTCAAGGACGTCTACGACCCCGCCCCCGGCGACATCGGCATGCACGTGCTCACCGCCCCGACCGACAAGCCGATCCCCGGGTTCACCAAGGGCGTGATGGCCACCGTGATGCACCTGCTGTTCGACGGCTTCGGCGCGAAGCGGGTCGTCGTGGAGCCCGACACCGGGAACTCGGCCATCCACCGCCTCAACGAGTTCGTCGGGTTCAAACCAGAACGGGCCGTTCAGCTCAAAGACAAGCAGGCGCTGCTGAGCTTCTGCACCCGAATCGATTTCGAGCGGTCCGCCGCGAGAGGAGTCCACGCGTGAGCGCCATCGACCACCTCACCCCGGAACTGTGGCAGCGGGCCACGAGGAACCTGCTGGCCAAGGCCATCGGCGAGTTCGCGCACGAGCGGCTGCTCGTCCCCGTGAAGGACGGCGAGACGTACACGCTCGCGGCCGGAAGCGAGAAGTACCGGTTCGCCGCGCAGCGGTTCAAGCTCGACCACTGGGTCGTCGACCCCGCCACGATCGAGCGCACCGGCGCCGACGGCGCGCTGGAGCTGGACGCGGCCTCGTTCTTCCTGGCGTTCAAGGGCGAACTGGGCCTGAGCGACACGGTGCTGCCGGTGTACCTCGAAGAGGTCGCCGCGACGGTGAACCGCGGCGCGTACCAGCTCGGCGAGGGCGTGCCGAGCAACGCGGCCCTCGTCGAAGCGGGGTTCCAGGCGATCGAGGCCGGCATGACCGGCGGGCACCCGTGCTTCGTGGCCGGTTCGGGCCGCCTCGGGTTCACCTCCGAGGACTACCGGGCCTACGCCCCCGAAGCCGGTGCGGGCGTGCGGCTCATGTGGCTGGCGGCGCGGCGCGAGCACGCCATGTTCGCGGCCTCGCCGGAGCTCGACTACGCGTGGCTGCTGGAGACCCAGCTCGACGCCGATTCGAAGGAGTACTTCGAGTCGCTGCTCACCGACCAGGGACTGTCCTATGAGGAGGTCTTCCTGATCCCGGTGCACCCGTGGCAGTGGCGCAACAAGATCTCCGTGACCTTCGCGCCCGAGATCGCCGCCGGGCGGCTCATCCCGCTCGGCGAAGGCCACGACGAGTACCAGGCGCAGCAGTCGATCCGCACGTTCTTCAACCGCACCAGGCCCGAGGCCGACTACGTGAAGACCGCGCTCTCGGTGCTCAACATGGGGTTCATGCGCGGACTGTCCACTGAGTACATGGAGGTCACGCCCGCGATCAGCGACTACGTGGCCGACCTCGTGCACGGCGACCCGACCCTGAAGCGGCACGGCGTCACGATCCTGCGCGAGCGCGCGGCCGTGGGCTACCGGCACCCGGCCTACACCGAGGGCGCGCCGAAGGGCTCGCCGTACCGGAAGATGCTCGCGGCCCTGTGGCGCGAGAGCCCGGTCCCCAAGCTCGCCAAGGGCGAACAGGTCGCGACCATGGCCTCGCTGCTGCATGTGGACAGTGACGGGAAGCCGCTCGCGGCCGACCTCGTCCGCCGCTCGGGGCTGCGCCCGGCCGACTGGCTGCGCAAGTACCTCGACGCGTACCTCGTGCCGGTCACGCACTGCCTGTACAAGTACGGCCTGGTGTTCATGCCCCACGGCGAGAACGTGATCCTCGTGCTCAAGGACGGCGCGGTCGAGCGCGTGTTCTTCAAGGACATCGGCGAGGAGTGCGCGGTCATCGAGGCCTCGACCCCGGTGCCCGAGGCGATCAGCCGCATCAAGGTGACGGTGCCCGACGACGTGCGGACCCTGTCGATCCTCACCGACGTCCTGGACTGCTTCCTGCGGTTCCTCGCCGGATACCTGCACCTCGACGGCGTGCTCAGCGAGGACGAGTTCTGGCGCGTCGCAGCCGAGTCGCTGCGCGACTACCAGGCCGCGCACCCCGAGCTCAAAGAGGCGTTCGAGCGCTTCCCGCTGTTCGAGGAGAGCTTCACGCTCTCGTGCCTGAACCGCTTGCAGCTCAAGAACAACCAGCAGATGGTCAACATAGAGAACCAGGAGGAGAGCCTGATCTACGTCGGCAGGCTCGACAACCCCCTGGCGGGCTGGTAGCGAGAGCCCGGGGCCGGTCGGCGAGGACCGGCCCCGATTCCGATTCCCGCCGACCGGCGGGTGCGGGAGCTGGACGGGTCGGGCCATTATGGGTTTCATGCAACTGAACAGCCCTGTCCTCATCACCGGTGCCAGCCACGGTCTGGGTATGGCCACGGCCTCGGTGCTCGCCGCCGACGGCGTCCCGCTCGCGCTCTGCGCCCGCAACGCCGCCCCGCTCAACGAGTTCGCCGAGAAGCTGCGCGCCGAGTTCGACGTCCCGGTCGCCACCCGGGCGCTCGACGTCAACGACACCGAGCTGATGGTCGAGTTCGTGCACGAGGCCCAGCGGCGGCTCGGCGACCTGAAGGGCGTGGTCGCGAACGTGGGCGGCGCGAGGGGCCGCAGCCTCATCGACACCGAGCCCGACGACTGGGCGTATTCCCTGGGCGTCAACGTGGTCAGCGCGATGACGGCCCTGCGCGCCGCACTCTCGCAGCTGCGGCGCACCGGAGGCTCGGCGGTCCTGGTCTCCTCGATCTCCGGCTCCAAGCCCTCCCCCGGCCTCGCGTACGGCTCGACGAAGGCCGCGCTCAACCACGCCGCCACCGTCCTCGGCCGCGAACTGGGCCCCAGCGGCGTGCGCGTCAACGCGGTCGCGCCCGGCTCGATGCTCATCCCCGACCGAAACTGGGACCGCCTGCGCGTGGCCGACCCCGGCCGGTACGAGGCGTTCCTGGAGGAGTTCCCGAACCGCGAACTGCTCGACCCGCACGACGTGGCCGAAGTGATCGCCTTCCTCCTGTCGGACAAGGCGAAGGCGATCAACGGCGCGGTGATCCCGGTCGACGGCGGCCAGAACGCCCCCAGCGCGTACGGGTATTAAGCCGCTTCCTCCACCGGCTTCGGGCCGGTGAGCTTCCCCATGAGGAACGGGAACACCAGGAGCGCGACGACGGCGCAGAACACGCACAGGATGCCGTAGCTGGCGTACTCGACGATCGGGCCGGACGCGAGCCCGGCGGCCATCGCGGCCAGGCCCATCACGAGGTCGGAGAAGCCCTGCGTGGACGGGCGCTCGGCCGGGGTGATCGCGCTCGTGACGAGGGCGGCGGAGCCGACGGTCATTGCGGACCAGCCGATGCCGAGCAGCACCAGGCCGATCGAGAGCCGCACGTGGTCGGCGGTGGGCGAGGACCCCGCGACCACGCACGCGGCCACGAGGATCGCGGTGCCCGCCACCAGGATCGGGCGCGTCCCGTACTTGTCGACGAGGCGGCCGATGACGGGCGCGAACGCGTACATGCCGCCGATGTGGAGCCCGAGGATGACGCCGACGACGCTCAGCGCCTCCTTCGGGTCGTCCATGCCGTGCTTGATGTGCACTGCGGTCATGGCCATGACCCCGACCATCACGAAGTGGCCGAGGGCTGCGGCGATGACGCCGGTGCGCACGGCCGGGTTGGCCTTCGCGTTGCGGTAGCCGTCGGCGATCGAGCGCTTCGGCGCGTCCGTCTCGCCACTGAGTTCGCGGGCGGTCAGGAGCGGGTCGGGGCGCAGGAACACCAGGATCACGGCGGCCGTGAGGAGGCAGAGCACGCCGATGGCGACCATCGAGCCGATGTAGGCGGGGCCGCCGAACCAGCCGGACCACAGCCGCTCGGCGAGACCGGCGAGCGAGGGGCCCGCGACCGAGCCGATCGTGGTGGCCCAGACGATGAGCGAGAGGTGCGAGCCTCGCCGCGCGGGCGGCGCGAGGTCCGCTGCGGCGTAACGGGACTGGAGCCCGGCGAACGAGGCCGCGCCGAGCAGGAAGTAGCCGATGACCGCGACGACCGCGTTCTCGAGGTTGATGGCGGTGACGACGATGAGGGTGCCGACGACGGCGCATCCGTAGCCGAAGGCGAGGCCGCCGCGGCGGCCGAAGCGCTCGGTGATGCGCACGGCCGGGACGACGACGAGCGCCGAGCCGCCCACGAAGAGGCTCTGGGCGAGGCCGGTGAACGTGGCCGAGCCGGTCATCTCCTCGACGAGGAGGGCGCCGACGGCGATGCCGATCCCGACGGCGAGGCCGCCGAGGATCTGGGTCATGAAGAGGGTGCGCAGGACGCGTTTCTGGAGGTGAGCGGTGCCCGAGAGGGTGTCTGTCACGAGGGTTCCTTTCTGGAGTTGTCGGCCCGGTCGGGGGGACCGGGCCGGCCGGGTGAGGGCCCGGCGGAAGGTCAGATCGTCGGCGCCGCCGGTCCCGAGGCCTGGGCGACGGCCTCGGCCACCGCCTCGGCGAGGTCCGGGTCGAGCCGCGCGGTGCTGATGCGGATGGCCTGCTGGCCGTGGAAGGAGTACGCGCGGCCGGGCGCGACGGCGAACCCGGCGTCGCGCAGGGACACGACGGCGGCGGTCTCGTCGGCGACCGGGACCCACACGTTGAGCCCGGAGCGGCCCCACACGTGGATGCCGCGGGCCGCGAGCGCGTCGCGAAGGGCCCCTTGGCGTTCGGCGTAGACGCGACCGGCGCGGGCGACGTGCTCGGCCACGGCCTCGTCGGTCCAGGCCGCGATCACGAAGTGCTGCAGGATGCACGAGACCCAGCCGTGCCCGAGCGCCATGCGGCCCTGGATGCGGGCCTTCGTCTCCGGGTCGGCGGCGACGAGCGCGGTGCGCAGGTCCGGGCCGTAGGGCTTCGAGGCGGATCGCACGAACATCCAGCGTTCGGCGGCGTCCGCGACGAAGTGCAGCGGGGTCTGCGAGAGCTCGGCCCAGTGGTCGTCCTCGATCACGAACACGTGCGGGTGGCGCTTGAGGACTTCCCGGAGTGCGGCGGCGCGCTCGGCGGAGACCGCTGCGCCCGTGGGGTTCTGGCCGCGCGAGGTGAGGATGAACGCCTTCGCTCCGGCGGCGAGGACCGCTTCGAGCTCGTCGGGCAGCGGGCCCTCGCCGTCGATCGCGACGGGCGAGACCTGGTATCCGCCCGTGAGCAGCAGGTCGCGGCCGTTCGACCAGGTGGGCTCCTCGACGGCCACGGTGTCGCCGGGTTCGAGCCGGGCCGCGAGGCCGCGTTCGAAGGCGTCCAGGGCGCCGGAGGTGACGGTGAGCTCGCCGTGCACGCCGTCGGCGGCGAAGCGGTCGCGTGCGAGGTCGAGCAGGTCGGGGCAGGGCCCGCCGTCGCGGTAGTTGCCGTGCACGATGTCGACGCGGTCCTTGAGGGCCGCGAGGTCGGGCAGGAGGCCGGGGTCGGGTTCGCCGGAGACGAGGTCGAGCACTCCCGAAGGGACCGTGAGGGTTCCGGTGGGGGTGAAGGCCGAGCGCTGGCGGATGAAGGTGCCCGCGCGGCCGCCGGTCTCGACGACGCCGCGCTCGCGCAGGCGGCGGTAGGCGGAGGCGACGGTGCCGGGGGCGACGCCGAGGTCGGCGGCGAGTTTGCGGACGGGAGGCAGGGTGCGGCCGGGCGCAAGCTGCCCGGAGCGCACGCCGGACTCGACGCTGGCGGCGATCTCTGTTGCCGCCGAACCGGTGATCTGATACTGTACCGACATAACTGAAGCATTGTATCAGTACAAAAATCCCCGATTGGAGCCGCCCCCGATGTCCGCTCTCGAATGCCCCCACAGCGGCAAGTTCACCCAGACCGAGCGCACCACCCCCAAGCGCTCCCGCGAGCGGGTCACCTACGAGCGCGAAGCCGCCTACCAGGTGCTCGATGAGGCGCTGTTCGTCGACCTCGCCTTCGTCGGACCGGACGGCGCGCCGCGCGTGCTGCCGACCTTCCATGTGCGCGTAGGCGACACGCTGTTCGTGCACGGCTCGACCGGGTCGAGCATGGGCCTGGGCGGGCGCGAGGAGTTCGCGGTGAGCGCGACCGCGACGATCGTGGACGGGCTCGTCTACTCCAAGAGCTGGTTCCACCACTCGATGAACTACCGGTCCGTCGTGGTGCACGCCAACGCGCGGCTCGTCTCCGACCCCGACGAGCGCTGGGCGGTCTTCAAGGCCCTCATCGACCGGATGGGCGAGGGGCGCTCCGAGCGCTCGCGGGAGGCCAGCGACAAGGAGAACGCGATGTCGGCGCTCCTGGCGATCCCGCTCGAGGAGGTCTCGATCAAGCAGCGCTCGGGCCCGCCCGTCGAGGAGCCCGAGGACGAGGACCTGCCGTTCGAGAACGGCGTGGCACCCGTGACGACCTTGGTGACGGGACGCCTTTAGACTGCGATCCGCGCGGTGCCGGAACGGGCCCGGCCTCTAGGCGACATGACCGTCCAGAGCGTGGGTCGTGGGAACTTCCCTTCGGGCCCGTCCGGCGCCGTCTCGGCGCAGGAGGTGCACCGCGCGGATCGCTTGCAATGGGGTGGGCCGAAGTTCGAGACGGCCCGCCCCTTTCGCGTCCCTAGGCGGCGGCCGCCTCTTTCTCGGTCTCGGCCTTGTCCAAGCGCCACACGGCGATCGAGCCGCCGCCCGCGACGGCGACCACGAAGAGGACGAACGTCAGGGTGTACGGCCAGGACGGGGCGGCGTCGTCCGAGTTCTGCACCATCGCGGACTCCTCCCCCGCGCCCCACCAGATCGCCTGGCGGATCAGCTGCAGGAAGTCCCGGTCGCCCCAGGTCTTGCCCTCGCCGCCGGGCGAGGCGTAGAAGACCGGCAGCTCCGCGCTCTCCCACGCCACCGCGCCGCCGCCGTTGCCCAGCTGCGCCAGGATCGTCGAATCCGGTTGCGCGGGTGCGGGATCGAAGTAGTACCAGCGCTCGGTGAGCTTCAGCTCCTCGTCGAGGCCCTCGGTGACCTGCGAGCCCGAGTTGAACTCGACGGGCTCCTCGGTCGCGGCCTCGGCGCGCGGGAGCGCGGTGGCACCGAGCGTGTCGTGGTACCAGGCCCAGTCCGGTTCGCTCTCGATCGCCGTGTTCGTGGTGACGAGGCCGCCGCCCTGCTCGACGAACGTCTCCACGGCCTCCTGCTGGGCGTCGTCGAGGAAGTCGCCGCCGGTGTTGAGGAACATGATCACGTCGTACTCGCCGAGGTGCTGCACGTCGCCGGCATCGCCCTCGATGAGCGTGAAGTTCCAGCGGCGCGCCTCCATCTGGAGCCGCTCCAAGGCGTAGTCGGCCACGTCCTGGGCCTCGTTCCCAGTCGTGACGACCAGGACCCGCGGCCCTCCGGCGGCGAAAGCGGCCGAGGGGGCGAGGGCGGGCGCGCAGGCCAGCGCGACGATCATGCACAGCCGCAGCAGGGTTTTCACGAAGCCAGCCTAGCGTTTGCGCGCCTGGGGAAAAAGGTCGGCCGCGCTGCCCGCGGACGGGCGGCGCGGCCTTGCTGCTTGACCGGTTTCTATTTGTACAAGGCCTTCGCCAGCCGCTTCTGCGCGATCCACATGCCCGTCACGCACAGCGCCATGAGGTAGGCGACGTGGACGAGCATCATCGGGCCGAGCTGGCCGAGGCTGAGGCCGCGCACGAGCTCGATGCCGTGGTAGAGCGGCATGATGTAGACGATGGGCTGGGCGAACGCCGGGTAGGCCTCGACGGGGGTGAAGGTGCCGCCGAACAGGAACATGGCGAAGACGACGGCGTTCATCCAGTCGAAGTCGGGCCAGTCGCGGAAGACCGTGGCGAGCGTGAGGCCGATCCCGGCGAAGGCCAGCGCGATGAACACGCACGCGGGCACTGCCAGGAGCGACCACCAGGAGTCGAGGAGGCCGAAGAGGCCCATGACGACGACGAACGCGCCGATGTAGGTGCCGCCGCGGATGAGGGCCCACCAGACTTCGCCGAGGGCGACGTCCCAGGGCCGCAAGGGGGTCGCGAGGATGCCGTCGTAGACCTTCATCCATTTGAACTTGGCGAAGACGTTGATGGAGGTCTCGGCGAGGACGCCCATCATGGCGGCGTTGGCGAGGATCGCGGGGGCGACGTAGGCGGTGTAGGAGACGGTGGTGCCGTCCGGGAGCGTGATGTCGCCGACGAGGGCGCCGACGCCGAACCCGAAGGCGAACAGGAAGAGCAGGGATTCGACGGCGCCGGAGATGACGAGGATCCAGGCGCGGCGCATGGCGACCCAGTTGCGGTTGAGCAGGGCGCCGGAGGACTTCAGGGAGGCGCGTGCGGCGCTGTAGGCGATGACCGACATGGCTTGGGCTCCTAGAAGTTCAGTCGGCGCTGGATGACGTGGCGGGCGGCGAACCAGCCCGCGACGGCGAGGAGCGCCAGGTAGGCGATGTGGAGGACCGGCGGCAGGGCGGGGGCGGTGCCGGCGGTCGCGGCGCGGGCGAGTTCGGTGCCGTGCCAGAGGGGCGAGAGCCACACGAGGGGCTGCAGGAACCAGGGCATCTCGCTGGCGGGGAAGAAGACACCGGAGAACAGGGAGATCGGCATGACGGCGAACCGGAAGATCATGTTGAGGTTCGCGTCGTTCTTCAGGCTGGAGGCCCAGAAGTGGAGCCAGGGTGCGAGCGAGGCGGAGACGAGCGCGGCGGCGATGACCGCGAACGCGGCCCACCAGGAGGTGTAGACCCCGAAGAACGCGAGGACGATCGCGACGAGGGTGCAGTTGGTGAAGGGCCGGAAGGCCGCCGCGTAGAAGAGGTGGCCGTTGAGCATGTCGACGGGGCGCAGCGGGGTGGCGCGCTGGGCGAGGTAGTGGCCGCCCCAGTCGGCGTAGCCGCCGAAGACGGGGAAGACCATGTCGTTGCCGAGCATCATGACGGCGACGGAGCAGACGAGGCCGGGGGCGATGAACTCGGCGTAGTCGAGGCCGCCGAGGGAGGCGGGGTCGATGTAGGCGCCGACGCCGATGCCGATGGAGACCATGTAGAGGATCGGCAGGAGCACGGAGGTGAAGACGGTGCCGTGCCAGACGTGCTTGTACAGGGCCAGTTGGAGGTTGAAGGCGCGCCAGGCGGCCTGCGCCGGGGTGGGCGCGGAGCGGTCGAGGGCAAGGTCGGTCACGCTTCGTCCTCCACGAGGGCGCGGCCGGTGAGGCGCAGGAAGACGTCTTCGAGGGTGGCGCGGCGGGCGAGGACCGAGGTGGGGCGGATGTCGCGGGCGTCGAGGGCGGCGTTCGTGTCGTCGGCGTCGTCGGTGTAGACGAGGATCTTGTCGGGCAGGGCCTCGATCTGGGCGCCGATGCCGCCCAGGGTGAGGGCGAGTGCGGCGAGCTCGGTGGTGTGGGCGGTGCCGAAGCGCAGTTCGACGACCTCTTTGGTGACGTGGGTGTCGATGAGCTCGCGGGGGGAGCCGGAGGCGATGATGCGGCCCTCGTCCATGACGACGAGGCGGTCGCACAGCTGCTCGGCCTCGTCCATGTAGTGGGTGGTGAGGAGGATCGAGACGCCGCGGTGCTTGAGCTGGAAGAGGCGTTCCCAGACGAGGTGGCGGGCCTGGGGGTCGAGGCCGGTGGTGGGCTCGTCGAGGATCACGAGCTCGGGTTCGTTGATGAGCGAGCGGGCGATGGCGAGGCGCCGCTGCATGCCGCCGGAGAGCTCGTTGACCTGGTCTTTGGCGCGGGAGGAGAGCTGCACGAACTCCAGGAGCTCGGCGGCTTTGGCCTTGGCGGCCTTCTTCTTGATGCCGAAGTACCCGGCGTAGACGACGAGGTTCTCGAAGACGGTGAGCATGCCGTCGAGGGTGTTGTCCTGGGGGACGACGCCGAGGCGGGCGCGGATCTCGGCGCCCTGGGTGCGGGGGTCGCGGCCGAAGACCTCGAGTTCGCCGCCGGTGGGCTGGGAGACGCAGCCGATCATCCGCATGGTGGTGGATTTGCCCGCGCCGTTCGCGCCGAGGAAGCCGAAGGCCTCTCCGCGGCGGATCGCGAAGTCGACGCCGCGCACGGCCTCGTGCTCACCGTAGCTTTTGCGCAGGTCCGCGGCGCGCACCAGGATCTCATCGTCTTGTGGCATGGGGCAACCCTAAGCCCGGGCACCGACAGCGTCCACTGATTTTGAAGCGATTCCTTCATAAATACCGGTCAGTAAAGGTAGTGCTTGCCCTACCCCCATTGACGGGTCAGCGGTAGCGACAAAAAACCGCTTGACGGAGAGACTTAAGAGGTCGAAGTTTCCCGACAGATCGGACGCAATCAATGACGCTCATCGCCGATGAGGCAGCCCCCGCCGCAGCGCGGCCGCGGACAGGCAGCGACTTCGCCGAGCTCGGCAAGCGGATCAACGAGGCCGGGCTCATGGCCCGCCGCCCCGCGTACTACGTGATCCGCTTCGCGCTCATGGCGGTCGTCTTCGTCGGCGGCTGGACGGCGTTCGCCCTGATCGGCGACTCCTGGCTCCAGATGTTCACGGCCGTCTTCATGGCCCTCGTGAGCACCCAGGTCGCGTTCCTCGGCCACGACCTCGCGCACCGCCAGGTCATCCGCAGCCGAGCCACCTCCGAGCGCCTGGGCTGGTTCACCGGCAACCTCGCCAACGGCATGGGCTACGGCTGGTGGAACGACAAGCACAACCGCCACCACGCCAACCCCAACCACGAGGAGCTCGACCCCGACGTCGCGCCGGGCCTGTTCGTCTGGTCGAAGCGCCAGGCCGGCTTCGCGCAGGGCGTCTCCACCTGGTTCGGCAAGTACCAGGCCGAGCTGTTCTTCCCGATCCTCACCCTCGAGGGCCTCAACCTCAACTGGTCGGGCATCAAGTCGGTCCTCAAGCCGGGCCTGAAGAACCGCGGCTGGGAGGCCCTGTTCCTCGCCGTCCACTGGGCCGCCTACCTCGCCGCCCTGTTCATCGTGCTCTCCCCCGGCAAGGCGATCGTGTTCCTCCTGGTGCACAAGGCCGTCTGGGGCCTGTACATGGGCTCGGTCTTCGCGCCGAACCACAAGGGCATGCCCACCTTCGTCGGCGAGACCGAACTCGACTTCCTCCGCAAGCAGGTGCTGACCTCCCGCAACGTCAAGGGCGGCTGGTTCACCAACTTCGCCCTCGGCGGGCTGAACTACCAGATCGAGCACCACCTCTTCCCGGCCA
The DNA here is from genome assembly GCF_055586545.1 of Glycomyces sp. NPDC050141. Lineage (NCBI taxonomy): Bacteria > Bacillati > Actinomycetota > Actinomycetes > Glycomycetales > Glycomycetaceae > Glycomyces > Glycomyces sp. NPDC050141. Next base: position 20,139 of record NZ_JBVJHZ010000010.1, read on the forward strand.
TGCCCTCGGTGAACCTCGCCAAGGCCCAGCCGATCGTCGAGGAGTTCTGCAAGGAGAAGGACATCCCCTACCACGCGACGGGGCTCATCCAGTCCTGGCGCGAAGCCCTGGGCGAACTCCACGCCCACGGCGAACCCCTCCGCAACGCCGCCAAGGCGTAACAGCGACAACGAGAACGGCCGCCCGCGCATTGCGCGGGCGGCCGTTTCGCTTGTCTACACAGCGGAGACGAAGAAGCGCTGGCCCGAGCCCCAGTAGTCCTCGACGCCGATGGCGGCGGTCTCGACCCCGGCGGTCGGCACGGTGATGCAGAAGTTCCCCGTCGCCGTCCCGCCCGGGAACACCTCGGGGGCGTAGGAGAGGTGGTCGGGGATGAACCCGCAGGCCTCGGTGTAGACCGAGTCCGCGATGAAGACGCCGAACAGCAGGTCGGCCCAGGCGGTGCTCGACGCCTCGCCCTGGTAGGTCGCGTCGACCTGGAACATGAAGAACTGGTACCCCGCGGGCGGGGCCACGTTGAACTCGTCCGCGGCCATCACCTCGGCGGTCGCGTCGGGCACCACGTTGCTGATGACCACCAGCCAGTTGCCGGTGGAGATCTCGCTGCCCGCCGGGAGCGGATCGGTCGGATCGGTGCCGTCGACGACCTGGTCCTCCTTCGGCACGTCCCCGTAGCCGGGCCCCTCGGACTCGTCCTCGCCGGTCTCGTAGTCCGTCGGCCAGTCCTCGACGAACTCCTCGACCGACCGGCCGACCGCGATCGTGACGACGGTGGCGACGATCAGCCCCACCAGGGCCAGCGCGATGCCGATGATCGCGAACAGCCGGTGCGACTTGAAGATCCCGATGATGCCGAGCACGATCGCGGCGATCCCGAACATCCCGCCGAGGAAGATCCCGGCCACCGGTATGAGGCTGAACAGCACCGCGACCCCGCCGAACACCAGCGCGAGGATCGAGATCGTCTTGGGTCTGCCCTCAGGGGGCGGCGCGGCGTAGTACGACGCGGGCATAGGAGGCGGCTCGGGCGGCGGCGAGGCGGGCGGCTGGGACATGGCTCCCCCAAAGACACAAGTCTGTTACCTGCATCACAACACGAGGACGCGAACCTGTCTCAGATACCGCCCGGTTCCGGCCGCCCGGCAGCCTTGGGCGAAACCGCCTTTCGACAGGTCCGGGCCCGTTTACGCTCGACGTCATGACGAGCCCGATCTACTACGTCGACCACTCCGACCTCCGCGAAGGGGCCCTCGAGGAGGTCCGGAACGGGATGCGCGAGCTCGCCGCGTTCGTCGAGGAGCGCGAACCGCAGCTGATCGCCTACCACTGCTGCCTCGACGAGGCCGAATCGGCGATGACCGTGCTGGCCGTGCATCCCGACTCGGCCTCCATGGAACTCCACATGACGCTCGGCGGGCCGAAATTCAAGGCCTTCGCGCCGCTGATCCGCCTGCGCTCCATCGACGTGTACGGCCGCCCGAGCCGAGCGGTCGTGGACCTGCTCCGCCAGAAGGCCGAGATGCTCGGCGGCGGCACCGTCACGCTGCACACGCTCGAAGCCGGATTCACCCGCGAGCCGTGACCGGCCCGCTACTCGAAGGCGTTGGCGGCCTGGTCGCGCAGGGAGCGGACGTGCTGTTCGAGGCCCATGAGCTGGCCGAAGAGCTTCATGTACTCGTCTTTGTCGGTGCTGGGGTTGATGCGCTGGAGACGGCGCTTGAGGTCGGCGACCTCGGACTCGACGACAGGGCGCTGGATGCGGGCGAGGATGGTGCGGACGTAGAGGCCGTCCGGTTCGCCCGCGAGGCGCAGCTCCTCGACGGCGAGCTCGCTGACGAGGGCTCCGGCGGCGATCTCGGTGCAGGCGTTCTGGACCGCGGCGATCCAGTTCGGGCCCGCGGCGGCGCGGGCGGCGCCGCCTGCGGCGGCGACGGCCTCGCGGACGGCGCGGTAGTTCGGGTCGGTGTACGGCGTGGCGTCGACCGCGTCGAAGTAGGGCCCGGCGACCTGCGGCTGCTGCAGGGCCACCTTCAGGACCTCGCGCTGGGCGCGCAGCTGGGTCGAGTCGGCGCGCGGCTCGCGCTTGGGCCCGGCCGGGGCCTCGGGCTGCTGCCCGGCGGCCGCGCCCTGGACCGCGCGGCGCAGCTCGGCCTTCTCCTTGCCGAGCCGCCCGGCGTAGACGCCGATGTACTCCTCGACCAGGCCGCGGTCCTTGACGCGGGCCAGGAGCGGCGCGATGGCGCGCGTGGCGTGCAGGCGGCCCTCGGCGGTGTCCAAGTCGTGCTTGGCGATCGCGCGTTCCAGCGCGAACTGGACGAGCGGCGTGTGCCGCTCGATGAGCTCGCGCACGGCCGTGTCCCCGGCGCTCTGGCGCAGCTCGCACGGGTCCTGCCCGCCGGGGGTGACGGCGATGTAGGTCTGGGAGACGAACCGCTGCTCCTCGTCGAAGGCCTTGAGCGCGGCCCGCTGGCCCGCCTCGTCGCCGTCGAACGTGAAGATGATGCGCCCGTCGGCGGACTCGGAGTCGAACAGGAACCGCCGCAGGATGCGGATGTGCTCGGGCCCGAACGCGGTGCCGCAGGTGGCCACGGCCATCGGGACGCCCGCGAGGTGGCAGGCCATGACGTCCGTGTAGCCCTCGACGATCACGACCCGGCCGGTCTTGGCGATCTCCTTGCGCGCCAGGTCGATCCCGTAGAGGACCTGGGACTTCTTGTACAGCGGCGTCTCAGGGGTGTTGAGGTACTTGGGGCCCTGGTCGTCGTCGAAGAGCTTGCGGGCGCCGAATCCGATGACCGAGCCGGACGAGTCGCGGATGGGCCACACGAGGCGGCGGCGGAAGCGGTCGATGAGATTGCCGGTGCGCGAGGGCTTGGCGAGCCCGGCGGTGTTCAGCTCCTCGGCGGTGAAGCCCTTGGCGCGCAGGTGCTTCGCGAGCGCGTCCCAGGAGTCGGGGGCGTACCCGCAGCCGAAGGTCGCGGCCGCCTCGCGGTCGAAGCCGCGCGCGGTGAGGAACTGCCGGGCCGTCAGGGCCTCGGGCGAGAGCAGCTTGGCGGTGTAGAACTCGGCGGCGGCGGTGTGGGCGTCGAGGAGGCGCTGCTTGAGGCCGGGCGCGCCGGAGGGGCCGCGCTGGACGCGGCCGTCGACGTCCTCGTACGTGAGCTTGAGCCCGGCCTTCGCCGCGAGGCGCTCGACCGCCTCGACGAAGGTGAGGCCGTCGAGCTCGGTGAGGAAGGTGATGGCGTCGCCGCCGACGCCGCAGCCGAAGCAGTGGTAGACGCCGCGCGCGGGGGTGACGTTGAAGCTCGGGGAGCGCTCGTCGTGGAACGGGCACAGGCCCTTGAGGTTGCCGCCGCCCGCGTTGCGCAGGGTGACGCGCTCACCGATGACATCGGCGATGTCCACGCGCTCGCGCACCAACTGGATATCGGCGTCCCGGATTCGCCCCGCCACTGTTCACCTCTTTTCGCCGCTCCCCATTCTGCCCGGTCCCCCCGACAGTCCGCTCGCAGACGCCGCCCGGTGTGAGCCCGCGACCCGGATAGGCGGACACCGCGTACCGCGTTGACCACGTAGCGCAGCCGCAGGTGAGTGATCGGCCACCGTGGACGGGTCGCGGAGGTCACGTCGCGAAGCCGACTCGCGGAAACCGTTGGCGCAGATCAGGACCGGTGCGACGGCCCGCTGTAGCATGGTTCTCGTTAGCAATTTTCCCGACCACGCCTCACGCGAGCGCGGTCCGATCCGCTAGAGTCGCCTATCATGCCGGACCCATCGCCCGAGCAGCCGCCCTCCTGGCCTCCCACCAGTGAACCGGCGGCCACACCCACCAATCCGCCCCGAATCACCGCGCGCGGAGTGGGCCACCTGCCTTCCCAAACGCCTGATCCTGAGCCTTCGGCGGCCGACCGCTTCATGCGCCCGCCGACCAGCCACGGCGAACCGCCGCAGCAGGCCGAAGGGTACGACGAGCTCGACCCGGAGGCGCGCCGCAGCGAATGGGGCGCGTTCGACGACGCGACCCCGTCGGTGCCGCAGCAGCCGGGCCCCCAGGACCAGTACGGGAACGCGCAGTACGGCGAACCCCAGTACGGCCAGGCCCCGCAGTACGGCGGGCAGCCGCACGCGCCGGAACCGGCCGCATACCAGGAACCTCCTGCGCCGCAAGGCGAATGGGGCGAGGCACCCGACTGGCCGCCGAAGTCGAGCCAGGACTGGATGCACCAGCAGTCCCAGACCGGCTGGGGCCTCTCCGGCGGCGCCGCCTGGACGGGCGAGACCCCGCCTCCCGCCGCCGCACCCGAGGCACCGGCCGAGCAGCCGTTCGGGAACGCCCCGCAGGCCCCCGGGTTCGACCCGCCGACCTACGACGCGCCCCGCCAGCCCGCCGCCGAGCAGCAGGGCGGCCTCGAATTCCCCGAGCTGCGCTCGGACCCGTACGAGCAGGACGTCTACGGCCACAACCAGTACCGCGCCGAAGCGGGCGGCCAGGACCTCTACCAGAACGACCCGTACCAGGCCGACCGCCTGCAGGCCGAGGCCCAGCAGGCCCGCGAGGAGTACCAGGCGCAGCAGTCGGGCGCGTTCCCGCACGTGCCGCAGCAGCCCGGATACGAGCAGCAGGCCCCGTACGGCTCGGGCGCCGACGCGTTCGCGCAGGCCGAACCGCAGCAACCGGACCCGTACGCGGCCGCGCCGCAGCCGGACCCGTTCGCAGCGCAGCCCGACCCGTACGCCGCCCAGGACGCCTACCCGGCCGCCCCGCAGTCCGCGTACGGCGCGCCCGCCGGATACGGCGACCAGCCCGAACCCGCGTACGCCGAGCAGGCGCCCGCGCCCGAAGCCGCCCCTGCGCCGCCCGCTGAGCAGCCCGAGGCCCCGGCCGAGCCGGCGCCGAGCACCACCCGCGTCTCCCCGCCGACGCACCGCGGCGTCCGCTACGCCATCTACGGCATCGGCGGGCTCATCACCCTCGGCCTGATCATCGGCATCGTCCTCCTGCTCGGCGCCGAACCGCCGCGGGAGCCCAGCGAACCGGGTGAAGAGAGCGGCAACGCCAGCGAGGACACCGGCGCCGACGACGCCCTCACCCCCGAGCGCTACACCGAACTCGCCGCCGCCGCGGGCAGCGCCGAATGGTTCTCGTGGCGCTACGGCGAAGCCGGGCAGAACGGTGCCGAAGAGCTCGCGGCCGCCAGCGGCGACGCGCTCGCCGCCGAACCGCTCTTCGGCGACGCCGACCGCAGCATCCAGGGCCAGCTCGGGTACGTCACCGACGAGTCCGGGCTCACCGGGGTCGACCACGTGACCGTGGTCGAGTCGACCGACACGGCGCTGGGGCTCACGCCCCGCGCGGGCGGGCGATTCACCGACCAGGGCCGCCCCGAACTCGAACTGCAGGAGGGCCCGACCGCCGACTGCGTCAGCGCGCTCGGCGCCGAACTCGGCAGGCCCGTGGCCCTCGCGCGGCCCGAGCAGAGCGCCGAGGTCAACGCCCACTCCGTGATCGCGTTCTCCTCCGGCGTCATCGCCACGGCGGGCATCAGCGGCGCGCAGGGCGGCACGTGCCTCCAGCTCCCGGACGGCCAGGTCCCGACGGACGTGGCGCTCACCGACGGCAACGAGCTCGCGCTCGTCACCACGTGGACGCCCGAGTCGCAGACCGGCTCGCTCGTCGTGATCGCCTTGGGCGACAAGAAGGGCTCGTACCAGTCCAGCTGGTCGCAGTCCTACCCCGGCCTGCCGAACGCGGGCCACTTCGGGGCCGCCGAGATCGTCGGCACCGTCGCATTGCCGTTCACCGCGCCTACCTCGGTCGACGCGTGGTCGAACTCGAACGGCTCGCTCTCGGCCGAGCGCAGCACCACCGAAGGCGGCGCCGGACGCGACCAGGTCGCGACCGCCGGTTACGCGATCGTCGGCGACCTGAACGCCAGCCAGGTCGTCTCCATCGACCTCGCCTCCACGCTCGAAGGCCTCTCGGCGAAGCACTACGACGGCGCCGAGTTCACGTTCGACGCGACCGCTGGGGAAGCCACCGGCTTCGACGGAGGCGTCGCCGACGTGGCCGCGGCCGAGGGCGCCTCGGCCGTGGCGACCGCTGACGGCACCGTCCACGAACTCGACGGCTCGCTCAAGGAGACGGCCGCAACCGAGGTCGGCGCGAACCCGACCTGCCTGGTCGTGGGCACCCAGAGCGGCGCGTTCATCGCGACCAGCCGCGGCGAGGCCACCGTCAGCTGGGTCTCCGGCGGCGAGGTGAAGAAGGAGCTCGCGGACTCGCGCATGGCAGACCCGCTGTGCGCCTCCGAGACGCCCGCGCTGAACGCCAAGGGCTACAACGGCACCGCCGCGGTCGTCCTGGTCACGGACTACACCGGCCAGAAGCTCCACTCGTACCTCGACGGCCAGGCCTCGATCCCCGGCGGCGCCACGGTCGGCGGCGACGGGTTCTCCTACGCCGGGTCCTACGAGGTCGCGGGCAACCCGTGGGCCGCGTCGGTCACGGTCGATCTCGAATAAGACGAAACGCGACGACGAGGGCCGCCTGGCAATTACCGGGCGGCCCTCGTCGTTGCGGTCACTCCTGCGCGCTTTGGCATGCGTCCGCGCCGCTGGGATACTTGGTCGGTGACCGAATCGCTCTCGCTCGCGGGCAAGCCCGTGAACCCGCCCGTCGTCCTGGCCCCTATGGCCGGGATCACGAACCTGCCGTTCCGCAAGCTCTGCCGCGAGCAGGGGGCGGGGATCTACGTGTGCGAGATGATCACGACCGTGGCGCTCACCGAGCGCAACCCGAAGACGATGCGGCTGATCGAGTTCGACCCGGAGGAGACCACCCGCAGCCTGCAGCTGTACGGGGTCGACCCGGCCGGGATGCGCAAGGCCGTGCAGATGGTCGCCGACGAGAACCTGGCCGACCACATCGACCTCAACTTCGGCTGCCCGGTCCCGAAGGTCACGCGGCGCGGCGGCGGCTCGGCGCTGCCGTGGAAGCGGCGCCTGTTCCGCGAGATCGTGACGGCGGCGGTCGACGCGGCCGGGAGCATCCCCGTCACCGTGAAGATGCGCAAGGGCATCGACGACGACCACCTCACCTACCTGGAAGCGGGGAAGATCGCCCAGGACGCGGGCGTCGCGTGGGTCGCACTGCACGGGCGCACCGCCGCCGAGCGGTACTCCGGCACCGCCGACTGGGACGCGATCGCGACGTTGAAGGAGCACCTGGACCTGCCGGTGCTCGGCAACGGCGACATCTGGGAGGCCGACGACGCGCTGCGCATGGTCGAGCAGACCGGCTGCGACGGCGTCGTAGTCGGGCGCGGCTGCCTCGGCAGGCCGTGGCTGTTCGGCGACCTCGAAGCCGCATTTAACGGCACCCAGAAGCGCATCATGCCGTCCCTCGGCGAGGTCGCAAAGGTCATGTACCGCCACGCGGAACTGCTGGTCGAGTGGATCGCGGGCGCCGAATCGTACGAGGCGCGGCGGAACATCGACGCGGAGGAGCACGGCTGCCGCGAGTTCCGCAAGCACGTGGCCTGGTATCTCAAGGGCTTCCCGATCGGCGGCGACATGCGCCGGGCGCTCTCGATGGTCTCGCACCTCAATGAGCTCGAAGACCTGCTCGGCAAGCTCGAAGGCGACGCGCCGTTCCCCGAGTCGACCATCGGCAAGCCGCGCGGGCGCACCAACTCCCCCGGCAAGGTCACGCTGCCCGAAGGCTGGCTCGACGACCGGGACGACCTCACGGTCCCCGTGGGCGCCGAGATCGACTCCTCGGGCGGCTAGCAGACGCGGAAAAGGGGCCTCCCGGTGCCGGGGAGGCCCCTTTCGTCTTGCCTACGGCTACTCAGCCTGCTTGGGCTGCTGTCCGTATTTCTTGTAGAACTTGGCGACACGGCCCTCGTCGTCGAGGACGCGGCTCTTGCCGGTCCAGAACGGGTGCGAGGCAGAGGAGATCTGCACGTCGATCACCGGATAGGTCTTGCCGTCCTCCCACTCGACGGTCTCGGCCGAGCTGACCGTAGACCGGGTGAGGAAGGAAAAGTCTGCCGCGCGGTCGCGGAAGACCACGTAGTCGTACTTCGGGTGAATACCTTGCTTCATGCCTGGTTCCTCTCCTTGCTTTCGAAACAACCGCCGAAGGGGTCGGGGTATTCCCGCCACGCTGCGAAGCCTTCGGCGAGCTCCGCGTCGGTCAGCAGGCAGGCGTCGAGGACGCCCGCGAGTTCGTCGGCCGCGAAGTGGATACCCACGAACGCCAGCTGTATCTCCCGGTCCCCGAAATCGGCGTCCCAGTGCAGGTCGGCGTTGACGCGCCTTTCCGGGCTCGACTCGTCCCACTCCTCGTCCGGCGTGGCCGCGAGCCAGCGCCCCATATCGCCCATCGAGACGCCGCCGCCGCTGGACTCCCAGGCCACGATGTGGTCGGGCTGCCCGGCGAGCCACAGGTGGCCGCGTCCGCGCAGGGTCCGCCCGGCGAGCGTCGGGAGGGCCTGGTGGAAGCGTACGGGGTGGAAGGGGCGGCGGGCGCGGTAGACGGAGGCGACGACACCGCAGTCCGGTTCGGGCTCATGGCATCCGACGGTGTAGCCCTCGATCCCGCGCCCGTACGGCTCGGGCGCGTCGGGGTCGAAGCGGCCGCTGCGGCGGATACGGGTGGAGAGCCATACGGGCTCCAGGATGTCGAGCACCAGGTGGCGGGCCCAGGGGTTGAGGCGCTGGAGCAGCACGGACAGGCGCGTGTGCTCGTAGTCGAGTTCGGAGTCGGGGGCCCACAGGAGCACGGTGTCGGCGAACTCGATCTGGCGGGCGGCGACCTCGGAGACGGAGCGGGTGTCGTCGTCGGCGGCCTGGAGACGCTGGTCGGCGAGGTCCTTGTCGGAGTCGAGGGTGTCGAGGAGGGTGGCCGGGTCGCAGACGGCGACGACGGAGTCGATGCGGACGGCGTCGGTGACGGGCGCGCCGTCGACGTGGCACCAGCCGCAGGCGGTGGTGACGGCCTCGGGCTCCATGGAGGGCGGGAGGACGAGGGCGAGGTCGCTGGCGGGCCGGGCGCGGGCGAGGCGCACGAGGGCCGGGAGGAGGTCTTCGCGGATGGTGCAGTTGATGCAGCCGTGTTCGAGGGTCACGCGCTCGTCTTCGATGAGCCCGCGTCCGTCGCGCACGATGCGGCGGACGGTGCCGTTGTCGAGGAGTTCGGCGAGGTCGTAGGTGACGGTGAGGAGCGCCGGGTCGGCGCGGGTGAGGAGTTCGGCGGCCTCGCGGGTCGCCTTGGGGGCGAAGCCGGTCAGGAGTGTCAGTGCGGGCCGCAGGTCGGCTGGTGACACGTCGGAACCGGGTTGTGCGAGCTGGCTCATGAGGCCTCCGATCTTTGTTGAAAACGATTGTCATTATACTGGCTCTCACGAGAGGAGGACGACCGTGTCCAGAACATGCGAGGTGACCGGCGCCGGCCCCGGCTTCGGCAACAACGTGCCGTGGTCGAAGAAGAAGACCCGGCGCAAGTGGAACGTCAACCTGCAGCACAAGCGGTACTACCTGCCCAGCGAGGGCAGGCACGTGCGGCTCCGGCTGTCGGCCAAGGGCATCAAGGTGGTCGACCGCGACGGCATCGAGTCCGTGGTCGCGAGGCTCCGCGCGCAAGGGAAGAAGATCTGATGGCGAGCAAGAGCACTGACATCAGGCCGGTGATCAAGCTGAAGTCGACCGCCGGGACGGGCTACACGTACGTGACCCGCAAGAACCGCCGCAACAGTCCGGACCGCATGGTCCTCAAGAAGTACGACCCGGTCGTGCGCAGGCATGTCGAGTTCAGGGAGGAACGCTAGTGGCGAAGAAGAGCATGATCGCGAAGCAGCAGCAACGCGAGGTGCTGGTCGAGCGCTACCGGGAGCAGCGGGCCGAGCTCAAGCGGCTCGTCGCCCACCCGGGCACCGACCCGGAGGTGCGAGCGGCGGCCGTGGTGAAGCTCCAGAAGCTCCCGCGCGACTCCTCGGCGACGAGGCTGCGGAACCGGGACGTCGTGGACGGCCGCCCGCGCGGGTTCAACCGCCGGTTCGGACTGTCGCGTGTCCGACTCAGGGCGATGGCGCACCGCGGCGAATTGCCCGGTCTGCGCAAAGCATCCTGGTAGTAATTCGCCACACACCGGGCAAATGCCGCGCCAGGTGAACGCCCTCTTGCGACTCTATGGAATGAAAGCGTTATACGACCGTCGCAAGAGGGCGCTATGGTGGGCGTTGCGAGTGCGCTGTGAGACTGCTCTCAAGCCCGGAACCATGTGAGCTCCTCCTGCGTTTGACTCGATGAACGATGGAGCGGCGAAGCGATCAACGCGAGCCGCACACGAGTTGGAGAAGCGATGGCCCAGCAATTGGAGACCGCCCCGGCAGTGTCGCCCGCGCAGTCTGCAGCACCGCAGAGCGAGCCCAGCCCGCTCGCCGCGACCGCCGACGTGCCCGCCAGCCCCGCCGCCCTCTGGGCGTCGGAGAGCCGCGCGAACTACTCCATCACGCACACCGCCGACCAGGTCGAGCACGCCTGGATCGACTGCGGCTGCGTCATCCACAGCGAATAGCCCCGCGCTACTCCCTGACCTCGACCAGGGCCCGGCAGTGGTCCTCCGACAGGCCGTACTCCGTGTCGATCGAGAACCCGGCGTCCACATCGAAGGCCGCGTAGAGCCCGCCCACCCAGATCGGGCAGCTCACCAGCGCCGTGCGCGTCTGGCCCTCCTCGGTGATCTCGACCCGCGCGCGGGCCTCGCCCGGCAGCGACGACTCCAGGGCGAAGCCCGCACCGTGCTCGTACCAGAGGCGTTCGGCGCGCACTTCGGGGTAGACCTCGATCTGCCACTGCGCCCCGGGGGCGAGCGCCAGTTCGCGGTCGGGGTCCGCAGGGAAGTTGAACGGGCAGCCGCCGCCCGAGGGGTCGGCGGCGCAGGCGTCGTAGTGCTCGCGCAGGGCCGCGTTCACCGCGTCCTCGCCCTCCTGGTTGACCACGAGCCACGGCGAGGGCATCCAGGTGTCGACGTAGTCCGCTTCCGGCGAGTAGTACTTGTTCCCGAGCACGAGCATCGTGCGGTCGCCGTCGAGATCCAAAGTGGACGGCAGATCGGGGTAGAACTCGTAGTACCCGGGCAGGAGCATGACGTACGACGGCTCCGCCTGCAGCTCGACGGGCATCTGGACGCCGTTCAGGTCCAGGAACTCCAGGACGCCCCAGACCTCGGTCTCGACCATCGCGTCCTTGATCTGCGCGTCCCCGCGCTCCACGACCACGTGGTACCGGTGGCCGAGGCGGTCGCCTGCAGCGCTTTCGATCTCGGCGTACACCTGGACGCTGGCCTTGCCGTCGCCTTCGTCCTCGTAGGCCACCTGGGCGACTTCGGTGACCTCCCAGCTCGAGTCGAGCGCATCGGGCACCAGGAAGGCGCCTTCGGCGTCGTCCTGGTCGGTGAAGGCGAGCGCGGCCTCCACGTCGCCCTCGTGGACCGCCTCGAGGAAGCCCTGGACGGCGGCCTCGGCGAGGGGCCGGTGCAGCGGGGACCACTTCACGACCGTGACCGCGGCGGCGGCCAGCGCGACGGCAATGGCCGCATAGGCCAAGGCGGCGTTGGGGACGCGCAGGAAGCGGCGGGTCGGCGAGGGGTCGGGTTCAGGGGCCTGAACGGGTCCGTCCGCGGCGCCCAGATCGATCATGTGCTCCTCGCCCCACCGCTGCGGGGAGGCGGATTCGGACACCCTCGCTCCTGTGACTCGACTGCTACCGTTGTCTTCGGAAAGTGTAGCGGTCTCAGCTAGGAACCCCATGCCCTCGAACCGGTGGCTCAAGCGCCCCGCATCCGCGATGCGGGACTTGGTGATCCATGCCCACATGCGGGCCGACATGCTGCCGCGCCTGCCGTTCGTGATCGCGCTCGTCGTCTCGGCGGTGGCGCTGGCGGTCGCGGTCGAGTACCGCCCCGCAGGGGACGCGCGGGTCGTCGCGGTCGAGGAGCTCTCGTCGGCCGAGCCCGAGGGGTACACCGACGAGGTCGCGTTCACCGAGGAGGAGGTCGAGCTCGAGATCCTCGAGTCCGGCTTCAGCAAGGTCGTCGACGCGAACGGCGTCGAGTCGGTGCTCGTCGCGGTCGTGGTCAGTAATCCGCACGACGGGGAGCTGATCCCCGGTTCGCTGTCGATCGTGACCGAGACCGAGCGCGGCTACCCGGTCACCCTGGACACCATGTACATCGGCTCGCTCCCGCCGTTCTCGACGGCGGCGGTCGGGTACGTGATGACCGGGAACACCCGCGGGGTGGACGTCGAGGACCTGAAGCTGCGCCCGGCCGACCCGTCGATGCTGTACCCCTCGGAGTTCTGGATCGACGAGGACACCGGGGTGCCGTACGAGATGGACCCGCTGCCGTCCTTCGCGTTCACCCGGGTCGAGCCGCTGGCGAGCCCCGACGGGTACCGGGTGCACTTCAGCGCCGAGGCCGCCAACGAGACTGACGCGCAGATCGCGGTGCTGTTCCGCGACGGCGACGGGACGCTGCTGGGCGGGCTCCCGGCCGACGCCGAACTCGTCTCGGGCGGGTTCCGGACGCTCCCGGAGGGCGAGTCGCAGCAGTTCGTGGACATCACCTCGGCGTGGATACCCGAAGGGGCCGACCTCGATCAGATCGAGATCGGCCCCAGCAGGTACTGATTTACAGGCGCTCGAGGAGGAAGCGCTCGACCTGGTCGATGGCGACGCGCTCCTGCTTCATCGAGTCGCGGTCGCGGATCGTCACGGCCTGGTCTTCGAGGGTGTCGAAGTCGACGGTGATGCAGTACGGGGTACCGATCTCGTCGGCGCGGCGGTAGCGGCGGCCGATCGCGCCCGCGTCGTCGAAGTCGACGTTCCAGCGCTTGCGCAGGGTCGCGGCCAGGTCCTTCGCCTTGGGCGACAGGTCCTCGTTGCGGCTCAGCGGGAGCACGGCGGCCTTGACCGGGGCCAGGCGCGGGTCGAAGCGGAGCACGGTGCGCTTGTCGACGCCGCCCTTGGTGTTCGGGGCCTCGTCCACGTCGTAGGCCTCGATGAGGAACGCCAGGACCGAGCGGGTCAGGCCCGCGGCGGGCTCGATCACGTACGGGGTCCAGCGCTCGCCCTTGGCCTGGTCGAAGTAGGACAGGTCGGCGCCCGAGTGCTTCGAGTGGGTCGACAGGTCGAAGTCGGTGCGGTTGGCGATGCCCTCGAGCTCGCCGAACTCGCTGCCGGCGAAGTTGAACTTGTACTCGATGTCGACGGTGCGCTTCGAGTAGTGGGAGAGCTTGTCCTTCGGGTGCTCGTAGCGCCGCAGGTTCTCTTCCTTCAGGCCGAGGTCGACGTACCAGTCCCAGCGGGTCTGCAGCCAGTACTCGTGCCATTCCTCGTCCGTGCCCGGCTCGACGAAGAACTCCATCTCCATCTGCTCGAACTCGCGGGTGCGGAAGATGAAGTTGCCCGGCGTGATCTCGTTGCGGAAGGACTTGCCGGTCTGCGCGATGCCGAACGGGGGCTTGCGGCGGGACGCGGTCATGACGTTCGTGAAGTTCACGAAGATGCCCTGGGCGGTCTCGGGGCGCAGGTAGTGCGTGTTCTCGGTGTCCTCGGTGGCGCCGAGGAAGGTCTTCATCATGCCGTTGAACATGCGGGGCTCGGTGAAGGAGCCGCGCGCGCCGCAGTGCGGGCAGGTGAGGTCGGCGAGGCCGTTCTCGGGCTCGCGGCCGTCGTGCTTCTCCTGGTAGGCCTCGATGAGGTGGTCCGCGCGGTAGCGCTTGTGGCAGGACTGGCACTCGGTGAGCGGGTCCGTGAACTCCTCGAGGTGGCCGGAGGCGACCCACACCTGCGGGTTGAGGACGACGGCCGAGTCGAGGCCGACCACGTCGTCGCGCTCGCGCACCATCGCGTTCCACCACTCGCGGCGGATGTTCTCCTTCAGCTCCACACCGAGCGGGCCGTAGTCCCAAGCGGAGCGGGTGCCTCCGTAGATCTCCGAACTGGGGAACACGAAGCCGCGGCGTTTGGACAGGCTGATGAGCGCTTCGGTGCGGTCTTGGGACACGATGATTTCCTCTCGATCCGGCTGGCGGTCGGTGAGACTGCGGATGGTTTTCTCTCGAACCAGACTGTTCGAGCGGCGGCCCGTTGTCGACTCAGTTTCAGTACTGATTCGATCCTCGGTGCACACGGAACACGCGTGCCCGCCAGTGGGCAAGCGTACCTCGCAGGAGCGCCGCGACTCGCCGCGCCCCGCTCAGCGAGTCGCGCCCGTCAAGCCTCTTCCGACTCCTGGCGCAGGTCCGCCAAGTGCCCCTCGAAACCCTCCCTGGCCTCGGCCGATTCGGGGGCGGTGAGCCAGGTCAGGGCGTCCTCCCCCACGTCGATCGCGCCCTGCTTGTCGCCGAGCTCGGCGAGCAGCCACATGGTCTGGTGCGCGGTCAGGCTCGCCCGTTCCAGCAGCAGCGGGCCCTCCCGGAACACGGCCAGCGCGCGGCGCTGCAGGTCGAGCACCGGTTCGGCCTCGTCGCGGTGCAGGCCCTGCTCGCCGGCCTGGCTCTCCAGGAACTGGAAGGTCAGCTGGGCGTGCTGGCGGTAGGTCTCGCCCAGCTCGAAGCGGGCGGCCTCGCGGAGCGTGCCAGGGGCCTCGGCGTCGGCGCGGACGGCGTGGAGGCGGGCGGCGATCTGCGCCATCGTCTGCAGGCCCTCGCCGAACGCGCTGTCGCCCATGATGGTGCGCAGCAGCCAGGCGCGGGCCCGGCTGACGCGAGTCCAGGACGCGAGGTCGCCGACCTGGTCGGCGGCCTCGATCGCGCGCGAGTAGACCTCGAGGGCGTGGTCGTGCTCGCCGAGCTTCTCCAGGAGCTCCCCGGTGAGGAACAGCGTGTCGGCGTACAGGTTGACGAGGTAGTCCTCCTCGGCGGATTCCATGAGCGCGAGGGCCGCGAGGCCGTGCTCGACGCCCTGTCGGGTGTCGCCCTGGCGGTCGTAGGACTCGGCGAGGTTGAAGCGCACGTTGCAGATCCGCCAGAGTTCCTGGTCGGGGAGGTCGTCGAGGGCCGCTTCGAGGAGCGGCACGGCCTCGGCGCGGCGGTCGAGCTCGACGAGGGCGACGCCCATGAGGTGGCGGGCGACGGCGGCCGGGACGGTCATCCCGGCGGCGTCGCAGTGGATCGAGGCCGCGAGCGCGTGCTCGTAGGTGGACTCGTGGTCGGCCGCGCGCATCGTGAACTCGGCGGCCTGGAGGTGGAGCTTCGCGGCGACCGTGTGGGACGGCTCGTCGCCGAGCGCGGTCAGCCCTTCGCGGCAGATCGCCAGGGCCGCTTCGAAATCGCCGGTGAGCCCGACCTGGTCGGCGAGGTCGGCGCTGGCGCGGGCGACGGCCCACCCGGCATCGGCGGAGCGGGCGAGGTCGATCTGGGCCGTGAGCAGCGCGGTCTTCAAGGCCGGGTCGGGTTCGAGGCGGGCGCGCAGGTCGATGAGGTCGCAGCGGCGGATGAGCGCGTACCGTTGCCCGGTGCACTCGGCGAGTTCGGCTTCGAGGACGCGGGCGCGCTCGTCGAGGTCGGCCGGGAGCGGCTCGGGGCTCGCGGTGGAGGCGAGGTACTCGGCGCGCATGGCGAGGACCTGGCTGGTGTGGAAGCTGCGGTCGTCGATGCGCTGCTCGTCCCGGAGGGCGCGCGCGGTCTGCACGATGCGCTCGGCGCCGTCCCGGACCTGCCCGGGTTCGGTCTCGGAGCGGTGGATGAGGAGGAAGGACTCGGCGACGAGGGCGCGGCCGGGCTGGCCTGCGGCGCCGAAGAGCTCGATGGCGCGGGCGAGCCCGTCGGCGACCGTGTCGGGGTCGTCGGCCTGCGCGGACTCGGCGTGGGCGATCTCGGCGCGGTGCTCGGCGATGAGCTCGATGCCGAGCGCGTCGGCGAGGGCGCCGACGCGCAGCCAGGCCTTCCACGTGTCCGGGGAGCAGTCGTCGTAGGCGGCGTACGCGGCGTCGATAGCGGTGTCGAGGTCCGGGCCCTGAACCTGCTCGGCCACGGGGGCCGCTTGGGCCGCTTTGGGTTTGGGCTCCTTGAGGCCCAGGTGCACCGGCTTGTCGTAGGGGGTGGACTCGGTGACGCACGCCGACATCGCGGAGTGGTGGTCGTTGCCGTTGCGGGCGTCGAAGCGGGCGCAGACCGCGGCCCGCTCGGCCTCGGCCCAGTCGTGCAGTGTCGAGGCGGTCCACTCCGTGCCCGTCGGGCCCGGCATCGCGGTGTCGGCGAAGCCGAGCGCGGTGAGGCGGCGGCAGGTGAGGACGGTGACCTCGAGGAGGCGCTGGCGGTCGCGCACGCCGAGGTCGAGGTCGTAGAAGCGGGCGTGGTCGGAGAGGATCTCGACGGCGCGGTGCTCGTTGCCGGTGAGGGCGCAGAACTCGACGTGCAGGGCGACCATGGGGACCATGTCCTCCTTGCCCTTGCACATCTGGTAGCCGCGCAGGTGGTTGGCGCGGGCCTCGTCGATGCGGCCGAGCTCGACGAGCGGCAGGAGGGAGAGCGCGAGCCCGTAGTGGGGTTCGTGGGCGCAGGTCTGCTCCCCGGAGAGGACGGGTTCGAGCATCTCCATGGCGGCGTCGGCGGAGTCCTCTTCGGCGTAGAACACGATGGTGGCCAAGGAGGTGTACTGGCAGGCGGTGCAGTCGGACATCTCGTCCTCCTCGGCCTCGCCGAGGGCCTCGATGGCGGCGGCGACCCGCTCGTAGTCGCCGACGTGGTAGGCCAGCTGCATCTCGTAGGCGGACGGGGCGTGCATGGAGAACCCGGCCTCGGCGTAGCGGCGGCGCATCTCCTGGAGCCAGTGCTCGATGGATTCGAGCGGCACGTCGGGCTGCTCGATCATCTTGTCGACGATCCACTTGAACGTCCAGTACAGGGAGCGCGTCAGGTAGGCGTCGAAGTGCGCGGGCTGGGAGTCGAAGTTGCGCAGGAGCCTGGCGAAGGGGACGAGGATGCGGGTCGAGTCGCGGGAGAACTCGTAGGCGTCGACCAGGCCGTTGAGGGCGTAGTTCTGGAGCTCGGGGTCGCCGACGGCGTCGGCGGCCTCGACCGCTCGCTCGAGGGCCGCGACCTTCGCCTCGCTGGCCACTTCGAAGCGGGCCTCGTTGAGCAGTCGCCAGATCTCGTCGGGGTCGGGAGTGGCCATACCAGTCCTTAACTGTCCTATGTGAGGAGTGCGCCGCGGGATTTGAAACGGATGGGGTGCGGCTCAGTCCTGGGTGATGTGTTCCAGCAGGTTCATGAAGGAACGGTTGAGGAGTGCGGTGTCGGCGCTGCGCAGCGGCCGGTGGCTCATCAGGAGCGCCTGACCGTACAGGGACTCGACCGCGGTGCCCGCGAGCCCGGGGTCGCCGATCCCACTGACGCGGCGGACGGTGGGGTTGCGGTGGTTGAGGACGAGCTGCGCGCGCGGCGCGTGCTGCTTGATGGAGGCGAGGATGCCGCCCCACAAGTCGTCGGCCTCCGCTTCCGCTTCGGCCCGTTGGCGTTCGCGGCGGGACTCGCGGTCGTCCAGGAGCAGCGCGGGCACCGAGACGGGGTTGAACTCGCGCACGACCACGTCCACGTCGACGGTGTCGAGCCGGGCGCGCGCGGCGTTCAGGAACGACTGCAGCGCCAGCTCGGTGGCGGTGTCGACCGGGTCGAGGCTCGCCGAGATCACGCCCGGCTGCAGGTTCTCGACCTTGATCTGCGGGTCGAGGCGCGGCAGGGCCTGCACGAGCTCGGTGTCGTAGGTGTAGCCGCCGTTGACGACGCCGATGCCCTGCGCGGCGGCGATCGGGGCGACCTGCCGGTACTCGTCCACGCTGGAGGCCAGGTAGATCGGCTGGTAGGCGCGGGCGAAATCGGGCAGGTTGGTGTGCCCGGCGGTGGTCTCGAACCGCAGCCACGGCAGCATCGCCGCGAGGAGTTCGGG
Source organism: Glycomyces sp. NPDC050141 (assembly GCF_055586545.1). Taxonomy (NCBI): domain Bacteria; kingdom Bacillati; phylum Actinomycetota; class Actinomycetes; order Glycomycetales; family Glycomycetaceae; genus Glycomyces; species Glycomyces sp. NPDC050141. The sequence goes on from NZ_JBVJHZ010000010.1 coordinate 38,094, forward strand.
GTCGTGGCGGGCGAGGGCCTTCACGCCGAGCTCGTGCACGGCGAGGAAGGCTTCGAGGCGGTCGGGATCCTCGGCGGCGAGGCGGGAGATCCACTCGCGGACCTGGGCGCCGATCGCGTCCCGGGCGACCGCGAGCGCCTCGTCGTCGTAGAGGGACTCGCGGGAGGCGGTGGGGCGCAGGGCATCGGTGTCGATCACGCAGCGCACGAAGAACGCCCACTCGGGGACCAGGTTGTCCGCGGTGTCGGTCAGGAGCATCCGCTTGAGGTGCACGCGGTGCGCCGGGCGGGTCGAGGGCGAGGTGGCGTGCGGCAGGACGAACGCGAAGCCCTTGAGGCCCGAGAGCGGGATGTCGAGGTCGATCACGTCGAGCGGCGGGAAGCCGAGCACCTGCTCGCAGTAGCTGTTCAGCGCGAGGCGGCGGGCCGTCGGGGTCGGGTGCGCCCGTTCCCACAGCGGCGGCGTGTCCGAGACTTCCACGGGCGTACCGCCGTCGGAGACGGTGATGCGCACCGGCAGCAGCGACCCGTACTCGCGGGCGAGGTCCACGACCCGCTTGGGCTGCAGCCAGTCCTCGCCGCGGCGGGCCTCGAGCTCGACCGTCGTGCCCGGCTCGGGGTGTTCGCTCTGCGCCACTTCGGTGACGGTGTAGGAGCCGTCGTCACGGGCGGCCCACCGGACCACGGGAGCGGACGGGTCCTTCGCCGAACGCGAGGTCACCGTGATGACCGAGGCGACGGTGAAGCAGGCGAGGAGGCCGATGCCGAACTGCCCCAAGAAGTCCCGTCGCGCGCCCTCGATCTCCTCGTCGCGCTTGGAGGAGCCGCCGATCGTGGCGAGCAGCTTGTGGACCTCTTCGAGCGTCAGGCCCACACCGGGATCGGTGATCCGCAGGCGCTTGCCGTCGGCGACGATCGCGACATGCTGGTCCCCCGCCTGGAAGCCGGGGTCGGTCTGGGCGCGCGCGGTGATGGCGTCCACCGCGTTCTGCAGCAGCTCGCGCACGTACACCTTCGGCGACGAGTACAGGTGGTGGGACAAGAGGTCCACCAGGCCGCGCAGGTCCACTTGGAAGGTATGGGAAGTGGGCGTCGTCTCAGCCACAGCGCGTCCTGCTTCACTCGGAGGTCGTTCGGCGTCAGTCAGACTAGCAAACCGCCGCATCACGGGAACGCGTGAAATGGACTCCCAGGGCGAACAGGGACGCGAAGGGATTGCGGCCCATGGCGAAGCTTGCGAGCCGTGAATGTGCAGTGCGGACACGCCCGAACCACCGTGAACCGGTGCGGACCACCCGATTGGGCGCCACCGGATTGGGTGCGGTCCGGTAAGGTGACCGCTACCGAAGCCCCGAATAATGAGGAACGCGCCCCCATGACCATGCCGCCCCCGCCCCCGGACCGGATGCACCTGCAGTACCAGCCCGCCCCTCCCCCGCAGCCCGCCCCGCAGATGGGCCCCGGCGGCGCGTACGGCCCGGCGCAGTACTCGCCCGAGCAGCCGCTCCCCGGTCAGCTCCCGCCCGCAGGGTTGTCGATGACCAAGCCCGGCACGATCACCGGCATCCAGGTCATCCTCTATATATTCCTGGCTGTCAGCGCGGTCGGGAACGTCTTCTCGGTCATGAGCATGGTCGAGTTCTTCAACCCGTTCAGCCTCATCGGCCTCGCGTTCGCGGTGTACTCGGCGATCCAGTCGCTCGCCAGCGGCGTGCAGATCGCGCGCGGCAAGCGCTGGGCGTGGATCTGGTCGCTCATCAGCGCGATCCTCGGACTCGCCTTGAGCCTCACCGGGTTCATCTACGGCGTCGTCATGTTCGACTCGGGCGGCGACATCATGCTCACGATCGCCGCGGTGCTTGTGGGCCTGTACGGCACGCTGCTGGGACTCCTGTGCTCCAAGTCGGCGCGGCAGTGGATCCTCATGCACCGCATCCAGAGAGGCGAAGTGCAGATGCCCGGCATGGCGATGGGCGCGATGCCCGGCGCGGCGCCGATGGGCATGGCCGCCCCGCAGGGCCCGGCCGAGCGCCCGGCCACCCGCCCGGGCGCGGTGACCTTCGCCGTCGTCGCGATGCTGCTCCTCGCCGCCATCTCCGCTTGGGGCACCGTCAACCTGATGCGCTTCGTGATCGCCTTCTCCGAGTACACCTACGGCGTGACCGATGCGCTCTTCGTCGCCGGACACCGGGCCCCGGTAATCGACCTGACGGTCCACGCGGTCTGCATCATCGGCGCGCTCATCGCGGCCCCGCTCGTCTTCAAGGGCAAGGTGGGCGGCCGGATCTTCGGCATCATCTGGTCGATCCTCGCGTTCCTCGGCGCGGGCCTGATCCTGACGTTCGTGATCATCGAGTACATCGACGGCCTCTACGACCTGCCGCCGCTGCCGGGCCAGGTCGACCCCGTGATCTCTGTGTTCGGCTGGAGCATCGGCCGACTCGCGCTCGTCACCCTGATCTTCATCCTCCTGCTGACCCCCGGCGTGCGGGCCTGGACGCCGGCGAAGCCCGCGACCGCGCTGATCATGATGGTGCCGATGGGAGGACAGCAGGCGCCGCAGCAGCCGGGTCCGTACGGGCAGCAGCCGCAGCCCGGATACCCGCCGCAGCAACCGCCGTACGGCGGGTACTAGACGTCGACTTCCTGCCAGCCGCAGACGCTCGTCGAGAGCGTCTCGCTGGTCTGCTCGATGGGGATGACGAGTTCGATCGCGGTGCCGTCCTGGAACTCCACGATGACGTTGCCGGTGGCGGCGTCCATGGGGCCGATCTCGGCGCCTTCGGCGTCCCAGCTGTCCCACTCGGGGATGTAGTCGTTGGCGGGGCGCTCGCGGTAGGGCTCGCAGAGCATCGCGTACGCGGTGTCCCAGTCGTCGGTGGCTACCGCGCCGATGAAGTCGCTGGCGGTGGCCTCGACCTTCTCGGTGATCGAGTTGGTGAACGTGACCAGCGCGATCACGAGGGCGGCGGCGACGCCGATGACCGCCAGCGTGCCGAGCGAGATGCCAAGGCCGAGTTTCAGTCCGAAGAGCCGGGAGTGCCCGGTCGGCGGGGCCGCGAACGGGACCGGGACGCCCGTGGGCTGCGGCGGGGCCGAGGGGACGGGCGGCGGCTCGACCTCTTTCGTGGTGGGCGGCAGCGCGAGCGTCACGTCGGTCTCGACGGCGAACGCGACGGGCGCGACCGACACCGGCTCCGGCTCTGCCAATGTACGGCTCGCAAGCGTCGCCGAGTCCGAAGGCTCCGGTTCCATCGGGATCGGGGCCGCGCCCGGTTCCGGGGCGATCTGCGCAGGCGCGACAGGTTCGGCCATCGGCTCGGCGACCGCTTCGACAGTCGTGCGCGGCTCGGCCTGGACCGGCTCCTGCGGTTGCGCCGCTTCAGGTTCGGGGGCCGGTTCCGCGATGGCGGTAGGCAGCGGCGGCGTCGGTTCCGCAGAGACCGGTTCGACCGGGACTTCCGGCGACGCGGCTTGGTCCTGTTGGGACGCTTCGGGATTCGGCCGGTCGGTCATCGGGCGGCCTCCCGGCGGGCCTCGTCGGGGTCAACGGTGCGGTCCGATCCGGTGCGCTGCGGCTCGCCGCCGGGCGCGCATTCGGCGAGCATTTCGAAGCCGGAGGCCTCGGGCAGGGCGCGCGAGAGCAGCGGGGTGGCCATCTTCACCTGGAAGTTGGAGAGCGCCCGGCGGTAGGAGCCGACGTCGCTCCACTCGGTCCAGAGCATCCAGGTCGCGTCCTCGCCGTCCGTGAACGAGTCGAGCGCCCGGGCGAGGCCGCCGCGCTCGTAGCCCGCGCAGGAGGCCAGCGCCGCGAGCGCGCCTTCGGCATCGCGGGAGAAGGCGTCCGTCTCGCCTTCGGTTACGGCGAAACGATATACAACCAGCACGGCGCCACCCTACTGTGCTTCGAAAGAACGCGAGCAGTCGGCGCAGAGGCCGTGGAGTTCGAGCGTGTGTCCGACCTCGGTGAAGCCGTGGTCGGCCGCGACCTTGTTGGCCCAGCGTTCGACGGTGGGCCCGGCGACCTCGACGGTCTTGCCGCACGAGCGGCATACCAGGTGGTGGTGGTGCTCCTCGGCCGAGCAGAGGCGGTACAGGTGGTCGCCGCCGGGCAGGCGCATGACGTCGACGATGTCGGCCTCGGCGAAGGCCTGGAGGGTCCGGTAGACGGTGGTGAGGCCGATCTTGGACCCGGCGTCGCGGAGGATCGCGTGGAGGTCCTGGGCGGAGCGGAAGGCGTCGTCGTGCTCGAGCAGTTCGAGGATCGCGGTCCGCTGCTTGGTGGAGCGGGCCATGTTCTCGGCCGGAGGCTTGGTGGCCACTAGCGTTCCTCTCGGGCGTGGTGCACGGCGTCGGTGACGATGTGCGCGATGTGGTCGTCGATCAGCGAGTAGGAGATCTCGCGGCCCGACCGGGTGCCGCGCACGATACCCGCTCCCCTGAGCACCCGCAAATGCTGGGAGACGAGCGGCTGGGTCACGCCGAGGGTCTCGACGATCTGGTGCACGTACTTCGGCCCTTCGGCCAGTTCCATGACGATCGCGATGCGCAGCGGCGCGGCGAGCGCGCGAAGCAGCTCCCCTGCCGCTTCGTAGTCGGCTGGGGTGGCTTCGGTTGGCTCGGTCTCGGGCTGCACCCCGCAAAAATATCGCGTCCCGGGCGCGTTCGCTGGCTCAGGTGGCGCGGGTCCCGCTCCGGTCATGCTTTCGCGGCGGGCAGTTCGACCTCGAGCGGCTCGCCTTCGGGCGGGAGGTGGCCGCGCCGGACGCGGCGGACGCGGTGCACGATCGCGGAGAGGACGGCGGTGACGACGAAGACGGCGACGCCGATGAGCACGATCGTGGACCCGGGCGGGACGTCCTTCGCGGCGGAGGCGACGACGCCCGAACCGGCGATGAGCAGGCCCGCGCCCATCGCGGCGAACATGGTCGCTTTGAACGAGCGCGTGAACTGCTGGACGGTGACGACGGGGATGACGAGGAGGGCGCTCACCAGGAGCAGGCCGACCGCGCGCATCGAGACCGAGACGGTGACGGCGGTGGTGATGAGCAGCAGCAGGTTGAGCGCGCCGACCGGGAGGCCGGAGACGCGCGCATACTGCTCGTCGGCGCAGATCGCGGTGAGCCAGGGCCGGAGTACGAGCATGAGGATCGCGACGACCGCGCCGCCGATCGCGATGGTCCAGACCTCGTCCCATCCGGCGGTGAGCAGCGAGCCGAACAGGTACTGCTGGAGGTTCGCGACGCCCTTGTCGGAGGCGATGCCGGTCAGGTAGACGCCGCCTGCGATGCCGCCATAGAACATCATGGCGAGCGCGACGTCGCCGGAGGTCTTGGAGTGGCTGCGCAGGATCTCCATGACGACCGAGGCGGCGACCGTGACGGCGAGGGTCGTCCACATCGGCGCGGCGCCGGTGAGGAAGCCGATGGCGACGCCGGTGAGCGCGATGTGGCCGAGGCCGTCCCCGATGAGCGCCAGGCGCTTCTGGACGAGGAACACGCCCACGGCGGGGGCGCAGAGGCCGACGACGAGCGCGCTGATGAGGGCGCGCTGCATGAACTCGTACTGGAAGTAGTCCAGGATCGACAGGTCGAGGTTCACTTGCCGCCCCAGATCGCTTCGTCGGTGGTGCCGTTGGCGTGCGGGTGGGCGTGCTCGTGGTGCGGGTCGGCGTGCTCGCCGACCGGGCGCGGCGGGGCGCCGTCGTGCACGACCTTGCCGTCGGCGAGGACCACGGCGCGGTCGAGCCGGTCGGTGAGCGGGCCGAGCTCGTGGGTGACGAGGAGGACCGCGCATCCGGCGTCGATCCGGTCGGAGACGACCTTGGCGAGCGCGGCCTGGGTCTCGGCGTCGACGCCGACGGTGGGCTCGTCCATGATGAGCAGTTCGGGGTCGGTCGCGAGCGCGCGGGCGATGAGGACGCGCTGCTGCTGGCCGCCCGAGAGCGTGTCGACCGAGCAGTGGGCGTGGTCGGCGAGGCCGACTTCGGCGAGGCTGCGGGTCACCGCTTCGCGGTCGGCGCGCTTGGGCGGCATGCCGAGGAGGCGGTGGGCGAGGCGGCCCTGCGAGACGACCTCGGCGGCCGTGGAGGGGACGCCGGAGGCCGCGCCCGTGCGCTGCGGGACGTAGCCGATGCGCTTCCATTCGCGGAAGCGCTTCTGCGGCGTGCCGAACAGCGCGATCGTGCCGCCCGCGAGCGGGACGAGCCCGGCGACGGCCTTGATGAGCGTGGACTTCCCGGAGCCGTTGGCGCCCATGAGGGCCACGGCTTCTCCGGGTTCGACGGCGAGGTCCACGCCGCGCACGACGGCGCGACCGCCGTAGGAGACGGTCGCACCGCTGACGTTGAGAACGGGCATTGGGCTAATGCTGCCTTATGCCGCGCCCAGCGCCGTCTGCAACGTGGCCAGGTTCTCGCGCATCACACTGAAGTAGTCGGCTCCGGCGTCCTCCTGCTCGGCGGTGAGGCCTTCGAGCGGGTTGAGGACGGCGGTCTCGGCGCCGGTCTCGGCGGCGAGGGTGTCGGCGATGTCGGGCGACACGAGGGTCTCGAAGAAGATCGTGGTGATGCCGTTGGTCTTGACGTACTCGGCGACCTCGGCCATGTGCTGGGTGTCGGGCTCCTGGTCGGGGCTCAGGCCCGAGATGGCGATCTGGGTGAGGGCGTAGCGGTCGGCGAGGTAGCCGAAGGCGGCGTGGGAGGTGACGATCGCGTCGCTGGTGCGCGACGCGAGGGCGTCGGTGAACTCGGCGTCGAGCGAGGTCAGGTCGGCGGCGAAGGCTTCCGCGTTGGCGGTGTAGTCGTCCTTGTTGGCGTCGTCGAGGCCCGCGAGGCCCTCGCCGATGGCGGTGCCGATCTGGCCGTAGCGCATCGGGTCGAGCCAGACGTGCAGGTCGACGCCGGTGAGCTCTTCGTCGTGCTCGTGGCCCTCCTCCTCGGCGTGCTCGTCCTCGGAGGCGGTGGCCTCTTCGGCGTGCTCTGCTTCTTCCTCGATGGCCTGCGTGTAGTCGTACTCGCTGGTCTCGACGGCGGTGAGCACGTCGAGGGACTTGTCGGCGGCGTACTCCTCGACGGCGGCGTCGAGTTCGGGGATGAAGCCCTTGAGGTAGACGACGTAGTCGGCCTCTTCGATCGCGGCGATGTCGGAGGGCTCGAGTTCGAGGTCGTGGGGCTCCTGGCCGGCCGGGGTGAGGTTGGTGACGGCGACGTGGTCGCCGCCGACCTGCTCGGTCGCGAACGTGAGCGGGTAGAACGCGGTGACGACGCTGATCTCGCCGTCGGCGGCGGGGTCGTCGGAGCCGGAGCCGCAGGCGGCGAGGGCGGCGGCCGCGGCGAGGCCGACGGCGGGCACGAGGATGAATCGGGAACGGCGCATGAGAGAACCTTGCCCAGTCATGACAATCATTGTCAACATCTAATATGAGGGGCCCGGAAGGGAGCAACACTCGCGAGCAGCGTAAACGCTTCAGCGCTCACCCGAAAGGCGACACGCGCGGATGACGGGCATCACTGGTATTCGTTCTCCGGGGTCGCGATCGGGGTGATCGACTCGACCTCGATGTACGGCACGAGCTCGCCGTTGATCTCGTCCCGGCCCTGGCGGTCGGTGTAGGTGCCGACGACCTCGACCCACTGGTCCGGTTCCAGATCGGCCGGGAGTTCGCCGTCGAAACCGATCTTGACGGGCCGGGCGTCGGCCGCGCAGCAGGAGACGACCATGCGCGCCAGCTGCGGCTCGTCCCCTTCGTAGAGGATGAAGCCGCGCAGCTGGATGCGGTGGCCCTCCAGGGTCTGGCCTTCGTCGAAGATCGCCCGCGCGGCGTAGTCGAGCAGCGTGAGCGGCACGGGGTCGACGTCGTCGGGCAGCTCGGGGTAGCTCGAGCGGTTCTCCTCGGCGCCGACCACGGTCCCGGTGCGCTCGGCCTCGTACGACCCGAGCGCGTCGGGGGCCACGAGCAGCATCCCGACCACGGGCGCGAGCAGCAGCCACGCCACCTTCGGCTCGCCGTGGCCGTGCCCGTCGTCGGCCTCTTTCCTTGCGAGCCAAGCATTCACGCCGGTGATGGCGGCGACCAGGACGAGGATGACCCCGGCCGGGACGATCAGCCAGAACGCGTACGGCTTCACGTAGTTGAGGTAGTCGCCCGTCCAGGCCAGGCGCAGCATCCCGCCGCCGACCAGGAGCAGGACGACCGCCTGCGCATCGCGTCTCACAGCAGCAGCACTCCCATCAGCACGCTCGCGGCCACGGCCGCGACGAACGCGGTCGGGGCGAAGCGCAGCGCGAACCGGCGGCCGAACGTCCCGGCCTGCATCGCCGCGAGCTTCACGTCGATGAACGGGCCCACGACCATGAACGCCAGCTTCGCGGTGGGCGAGAACTGGGTCAGGGAGGCCGCGACGAACGCGTCCGACTCCGAGCAGATCGACACGAGCACCGCCAGGACCGCCAGCGCGAGCACCCCGAGCACGGGGTTGTCGGCGATCGGCTGGAGCCAGGTCTCGGGCACGAGCGTGTTCAGGCTCGCGGCGATCGCGGCGCCGATGACGAGGTAGCCGCCCGCGTGGAGGAAGTCGTGGCGGATCGCGGACCAGAACGCGGCCCATTTGCCGTCGTCGTGGTGGTGGTGCTTGGGGAGGTTGAGCCACTCGGTCTTGCCGAGCTTCGCCCAGAGCCAGCCGATCGTGATGGCGGCGGCGAGCGAGGCGGCGACGCGCGCGATCACCATCTGGGGGTTGCCGGGGAAGGCCACGATCGTCGAGACCACCACGATCGGGTTGATCGCGGGCGAGGCGAGCATGAAGGTGAACGCGGCGGCGGGGGCGACCCCGCGGCGCACGAGAGCCCCGGCCACGGGCACGGAAGCGCATTCGCAGGCGGGCAGCACGGCCCCGGCGACCCCGGCGACGGGGACGGCGAGGGCGGTGCGCTTGGGGACGACCTTGTGGAAGAACCCGGCGGGCACGAACGCGCTGATCGCTGCCGAGAGGGCCACGCCGAGGACGAGGAACGGGAACGCCTGCACGCAGACCGCGACGAACCGGGCGGACCAGGCCTGGGCGGCTGGGGCGGCGAAGATCTCGGTGAGGCCGGGGCGGGCGGTGAGGCCGAAGATGAGCAGGAGCGCGAGGGCTTCGATGGAGGTGAGCCCGCGGCGCTTGGGGGTCGGCGGGGCGGCCGGGGTCTCGGCTGGGGGTCTGGTCTCGGCGAGTTCGGCGCTCACGCTGCCATTGTGCGGCATGGCCGCCGGTCGGTGAACGCCCGGCTCACCGTACCCACAAGTACATGAGTGTTCTGCTTTATTACTCTTGTGCGGTGCGTGTTCCCACCCTAGGTACCGATCCCAGCCGCGTCCCGGCCGCCTGCCGGTGGCTGCTGGCGAACCCGCGGTTCCAGATGGTGTCGATGGTGGTGATCCTCGTCAACGCGGCCGCGCTGGGCGCGATGACGTTCCCGCACTCGGCCGCGATGGCGGTGTTCCTGCACCGGGTCGACTACGCGTGCCTGGCGTTCTTCACGTTCGAGGTGATCGCGGGGCTCGTGTCGTTCGGGCGGCGGCCGCTGAAGTTCTTCAAGGACGGCTGGAACGTCTTCGACTTCGTGATCGTGTTCGCGTCGTTCATGCCGGGCCTGCGCGAGAACGTGACGATCCTGCGCATGCTGCGGCTGGCGCGGATCGTGCGGATCTTCCGGTCGCTGCCTTCCCTGCGGATCATCCTGGTCGCGGCCGGGAAGGCGCTGCCGAAGTCGGCGGGCGTGTTCGCGCTCACGGGCGTCGTCATGTACCTGTGGGCGATGGTCGGGTGGATCGCGTTCAGCGCCAGCGACCCCGAGCACTTCGGGACCGTGGGCAAGGCGCTGCTGAACCTGTTCCAGCTGGTGGCGTTCGACGACATGGGCAACGTCATGCGCAACAGCATGGAACACAACATGTGGACGCTGCCGTACTACCTGGTGTTCATCCTGTTCGGCGCGTTCGTGCTGGTGAACCTGCTGCTCGGCGTGGTGCTCGCGTCGATGGAGGAGGCGCAGCGCCTCGACGACATCGACGACCAGATCTCGGCGGACACCGCGATCATCCTGGAGCGGATCGACAGGCTGCAGAACACCGTCGACAAGATGCAGGCCGAGCAGGAGCGCGGGCGGGGCTTCACGCCGTTCAAGTGAGCCCCGGGCCCGCCTCAGACCTGCACGGGGTTCGGTTCAGCCCCACCAAATCTCCGGTCCCTGCTCGCGTAGACCTCGCAGGCGTGCCACAGGTGGCGGCGGTCGAAGTCGGGCCAGAGGACGTCGAGGTACACCATCTCGGCGTACGCGGACTGCCACGGCAGGAAGTTCGAGGTGCGCTGCTCGCCGGAGGGGCGCAGGAACAGGTCGACGTCCGGCAGGTCCGGGTTGTACAGGTACTTCGCGAAGGTCTTCTCGGTGACGCGGTCGGGGTTGAGTTTCCCGGCTTTGACGTCCCGGGCGAGCGCCGCGGCGGCGTCGGCGATCTCGGCGCGGCCGCCGTAGTTCACGCAGAACTGCAGCGTGATCTTGTCGTTCTTCTTCGACATCTCCTCGGCCACTTCGAGTTCGGAGATGACGCTCTTCCACAGTTTCGGCCTGCGTCCGGCCCAGCGGATGCGCACGCCCATGGCGGAGAGCTCGTCGCGGCGGCGGTGGATGACGTCGCGGTTGAAGCCCATGAGCCAGCGGACCTCGTCGGGGCTGCGGCGCCAGTTCTCGGTGGAGAAGGCGTACGCGGAGAGGGTCGAGATGCCCATCTCGATGGCGCCCTCGATGGTGTCGAAGAGCGAGGCCTCGCCCATGGTGTGGCCCTCGGTGCGCTTGAGGCCGCGCTCCTTGGCCCAGCGGCCGTTGCCGTCCATCACGAGCGCCACGTGTTTGGGGACCAGCTCGCGCGGCAGCGCGGGCGGGACCGCACCGGACGGGTGCGGCTTCGGCGGCTCGTACGTACGGCTCACATGACCTCCAAGGCGGGGCGAGTCTTCGGCGGGCCTCGATCCTAATCCGCGCACGAGAACCCCGCCGCCCACGCCCGCCCCCGCCGCGATGTCGGACCCTCCGGGCACCATGGAAAACGGGGGCGACCGCGAACCCGTGCACCGCTCGCATTCTTCGCGATGGCGCATCCGTGTGCCCTCTGTTACGTTCAGCCCGTGGAACCTCTCAACGTCGAGCACGCCGGCCGCACCCTCCGCGGCGTCCTCCACCTCCCCCACCCGAACCCGTCCCCCGCGCCCGCCGTCGTCCTCTGCCACGGCTTCGGCGCCAACCGCTTCGAGTTCGGCAACATCTTCATGCCCCTCGCCCGCCGCCTCGCCGCCGAAGGCCTCGCCGCCTACCGCTTCGACTTCGCGGCCTGCGGCGAATCCGACGGCGACTTCGCCGACCTCACCGTCTCCGACCAGGTCGCGCAGGTCGCCGCCGTCCTCGAGACCCTCGCCTCCCACCGCGCCCTCGACCCCGACCGCCTGTCCCTCCTGGGCATGAGCCTCGGCGGCCTCACCGCGTCCCTCGCCGCCGCCAAGCACCCCGTCCGCACGCTCGCCCTCTGGGCCCCCGCCGCGCTCGCCGTCGAGGCGAACGAACCGGCCGAGGACCACTACTGGCCCGAGATCGCCGAGAACGGCTACCAGGACCTCGGCGGCAAGCCCGTCACCAGGCGGTTCGTCGAGGACGGCTTCGGCATCGACCCCTGGGGCGACGCCGCCGCCCACACCGGGCCGGTCCTCTTCGCGGGCGGCACCGAGGACGAACTGCTCCCCGAAGATGTCGTCGACAAGTACCGCGAGACCTACGGCGACCGGCTCGAACTGCACGCCTTCGAAGGCCTCGACCACTGCTTCGAGACCGTGCCCGCCCGCGCCGCCCTCCTCGATCTCACCGTCGAGTTCCTGCGGCGCACCATGTAAGGCCTGGTGCGGCACGTACTTCAAGGTCTTCAGCGGCCGCTCGGAGTGCCACTGGAAGTGCGCGGCGATGAGCCCGGCCGCCTCGGAGCGCTGGCGCGGGTCCGCGGCCCTGGCGCTCGCCCAGTCGCCTTTCTCCAACGCGCGCATGAGTTCCAGCGACGCGGGCTTCGGGACGGTCGCGCCGCCGGGGCGGCAGTCGCCGCACACCGCGCCGCCCGCCGCGACCGCGAACGCCCGGTGCTCGCCGTCCTTGCCGCAGCTCGCGCACTGGTCGAGCGAAGGCGCCCAACCGGCGCTTTTCATGCCGCGCAGCAGGTACGAGTCCATGACCAGTACCGCCGGGATGTCGGTCTCGGCCAGCGCCCTGAACGCGCCGAGCGTCAGCTGGAACACGTCGAGGTCGGGCTGGTGGTCTTCGGGGACGAGCCGTTCGGCGGCTTCGGCGATGACGCACGCGGCGGTGTACGCGGGCCAGTCGGAGGCGATCGCGCCGCCGGAGAGGTGGAGGCCGACGGCCTGGGTGACGGTGTGCAGCTCGGCGCGGCCCTCGATGAGCTGCAGGTCGACGTGGCTGAAGGGCGCGAGGCGCGCCCCGAACTTGGAGGAGGTGCGGCGCAGGCCCTTGGCCATGGCCCGGTAGCGGCCGCGCTGGCGTCCGAGCAGCGACACGATCGCGTCGGCCTCGCCGAGTTTGAAGGTGCGCAGAACGACCGCGTCGTCGCGGAACAGCTTCCTGGTGCTCACCCCCACGACGCAAGCCTATCCGGCGGGTCCGACAGGGCAAATGCGGTTGAGCCGGGAGCGGGCGCTCACTAGGCTTTCAAGCCGTGAAGATCATCAGCGTGAACGTGGGCAGGCCGCGGGAGAACCCGTGGAAGGGCCTCGCGACCACCTATATCGACAAGCAGCCGGTCGAGGGTCCCGTGCGTGTGACCTCGCCGGGCCCGAAGGGCGACGGCTCGGTCGGCCTCGCGGGCGACAAGGTCGGCGACGTGCAGCACCACGGCGGCACCAACCAGGCCGTGTACGTCTACGGCGCCGAGGACTACGCGCACTTCAATTCGCTCGTCGGCCGTGATTTCGGGGCGGGCGCGTTCGGGGAGAACCTGACGACGACCGGGTACGACGTCAACGCCGCGGTCATCGGCGAGCAATGGGCCGGGCCGGGCGGCCTGGTGCTCCAGGTGACCGGCGCGCGCATCCCCTGCGGCACGTTCCGGGGCTGGGTCGACGAGCGCGGCTGGCTGAAGACGTTCACCCGCGAGGCGCGGCCGGGCCCGTACATGCGGGTGGTCGAGCCGGGCTTCGTGGAGGCGGGCGCCGAGCTGGAGGTCGTGCACCGGCCCGACCACGGCGTCACCGCCGCGATGTTCTTCCGGGCCGCGATGGGCGACAAGGACCTCGTCCCGGTGGTCATGGAGGCGCCCGAGCTCCCGGAGGGCGAGCGGCAGTGGCTGCTCGGCAACTTCGGCGCATAGCGCGCTGCCCCGGCCGACGAGGCCGGGGCAGCGCTGCTTCTAGGCGGTCGCGAGCTGCGGTTTGCGGAAGTAGGCGTTCGCGCCGGGGCTGAACATGAGGCCGGTGGCGAGCAGGACGGCGGCGATGTGCGCAAGCCGGGTTACGAAGAAGGCCATGGCGAAATCGCCGTCCCCGCCGACGGCCGCGATGAGCGATTCGCCGTCGGCGAGCTGCATCGCGGAGGGCACGACCATCGCGGCCAGGCCGACCACGGAGAGCAGCAGGGCGAGTCCGATACGGGCCCAGCGGTGGCCGCGCGCGAAGAAGCCCACGAGCACGAAAGCTCCGATGTAGACGATCGAGCGGACGCCGATGTTCATCCAGACTCCGGCGTCGATCCCGGATTCCTGGGCGATCTCGCTGACGGCGAGCACGGTCTCGACGATCCCGGCCACGATCGCGGTGGACCACAGGAGGGCGGCGTTCTTGACGGTTTCGGGTTTTTCCATACCTTGAACGCTATTGAAGTCCCGGTTCCGGAACCATCCTGCGAGCGCCCCGGTGCAGGGTAAGGACGGCCCTACCCCGTGGTCACTCGGTCGCGGCGAGTCGCCTGCGGCCCAACTGGTCCGCCGCGCGGATCGGCTCGGGGAGCCGGAACTTCGGGGCGAGTTCGAGGACGAGGTCGCGGGCGGTCGGCAGGGTCGCGCGGTGGCCGACCGAGACGTACACGGGCTTGACGCCGTCCTGGGTGCGCAGCGCGCAGCCGACGGTCTCGCCGCCCGCGGTGATCGCGGTCCACGCGCCGCGCTCGGGCCCGGGGGCCTCCCAGGGCAGATGCGGCGGGTTCTTGGCGACGCCGATTGCGGGCGCGTCGAGGACGACGCCGAGGTGGCAGGCCAGGCCGAACCGGCGCGGGTGGGTGAGCCCGTAGCCGTCGCACACGTACAGGTCGGGGGTCACCGTGAGCGCTTCGATCGCTTTGAGCAGCAACGGTAGTTCCCGGAAGGCGAGCAGGCCCGGCACGTAGGGGAATTCCGAGGAGCCGCGCACGATGGACTGGTCCACGACCTCGAGATCGCCGCGCCGCAGCACCACGGCCGTGGCGATAGCCGTATCGCTGTGCTTGTCATAGGCGATATCGAGCCCGGCGACCGTCTCTATCGGACTGTCATCGTCGGCGACGACCACGCATCCGGCCAGCTCGGTCTGGATGGCGACCGCTTCGGCCTCGTCTCGGGGCCGGCGGGCATAGGCGGCTCGGGGCTGGTGGTCGCTCACGCCGAAAGCCTAACGAAAGGCGCGAGCGGGCTTCATTCCCCGTCGAAATCGTAGAACGAGCTCTCGCCGCCGTCCAGATCCAGGCCGTCGACATCGGCTGCGTCGGTCTCGAAGCTGCCGTCGCCTTCGGCCTCGTACTGGAAGTCGTCCATGTCGTCGCCGCCTTCGAAATCGAGCGCGTCCTCCGGCGCCGCGTCGAACGGCTCGTCCGGTCCGGCCTCCAGGGACGCGAAGAAGGACTCGTCGAACTCGGTGCCGTCGTCGCTCATCGGGCCTCCACTCCCCTGTCCCCCCATCGTATTGCGCGGCCCCGACATGCGCATCCGCTCCGCGAGTTCCGCTCCCCGATCCGCTCAGGGCGAACCGCCCTTGCCAGCCGCCCGGCCAGGGTCCATGCTCGGGTGATGAGCACCGAGAAGAACGTCCTCGTCCTCGGCGGGACCGTGTTCCTGTCTCAGTCCATCGCGAAGCACGCGGTCGCACGCGGCCACCGCGTCACCGTCGCCTCGCGCGGCACCAGCGGCGAACCGCCCGAAGGCGCCGAGTTCGCCAAGCTCGACCGCGCCACCGGCGAAGGCCTCGAAGCCTTGCGCGGCAAGCAGTTCGACGCGGTCTTCGATGTCGCGCGCATGCCAGGGCTCGTCGGCCCGGTCCTCGACGTCCTCGCCGATAATGCCGCGCACTGGTCGTTCGTTTCCACCATCTCCGTCTACAAGCACTTCGACAAGATGAGCGACGAGCTCCACGACCCAACCGCACCCGACTCCGCCGACCCGGCCCTGGAGGTCTACGGCGCCAGCAAGGTCGCCTGCGAACACCTGGTGCGCGAACGCCTGGGCGACAAGGCGTTCATCTCCCGCCCCGGCCTCATCGTCGGCCCCGGGGACCGCAACGACCGCCTCGGCTACTGGCCGCTGCGCTTCGCGGAGGGCGGCGAGGTCCTGGCGCCCGGCCCGCGCGAGCGGCCCGTCCAGTGGATCGACGTCGAGGACTACGCCGCCTGGCTCCTGGACGCCGCCGACGCGGGCGCGAGCGGCACGGTCGACGCCATCGGCGCACCGCTCGGATTCGGCGCGTTCCTCGACGCCGTCGGCGAAGCGCTCGTCGAGCACGGCGTCATCGAGGAAGCCCCGGAACCGACCTGGGTGCCGCAGGAGTTCCTGATCGAGCAGGGCGTCAACCCGTGGGCCGGGCCCGATTCGCTCGGCATGTGGGTGCCGACACCCGATTACGACGGCTTCCAGACCCGGCCCACCGACCCGGCCGCGGCCGCCGGGTTCAAGGCCTCGGCCCTCGGCGACACGGTAAAGCGCTGGTGGGACGCGAACGCCGAAGCGCCCCAGCTGAAAGCGGGTCTCTCCCGCCGGAAGGAGGGCGAAGTCCTCGCCGCCTGGCACGACAAGCCCGCAAGCGACGGCCTCGCCGACCTCGACGCCAACCGCCGCTTCGCGGTGCCGCAAGCAGAAACACCCGCCTACGACGGGTAACGAGAACGGCCCCACCGAAGCGCCGGTGAGGCCGTGCGAGTCTCGCTTAGGAAGCGGGCGGGTAGGGCGGCTGGCCCGGGCCCGGCTGGGGCGGCTGCTGCCCGTAGGGCGGCTGCGGGGGCTGCTGGCCGTAAGGCGGCTGGCCCATGTACGGGCCCATCGGCGGCTCCTCCTTGCGGAAGAACTCGTTCGAGGCCGGCACCGCGAGCAGGATGATGATGACCAGCGAGCCGACGATGAGCACGATGAGCGTGGCCCAGTCGATCGCGGTGACCCAGGCGGGAGTCGCCTCCTCGACGGCCTTCGTCGCCTCGTCCTCGTACGCCTGGCCGTTGACGTTCGCCGTCATCGAGCCGAGCTGACCGACGATCCCGCCGATGCCGCAGCACAGCAGGCCGATACCGGAGAGGATCCAGCTCAAGATCCGCGCGGGCCGCTTGCCGCCGTTCACCAAGAGCGCCAGGATCACGTAGAAGATCGCCATGATCACGTAGACGCCCGCGATGAGCGCGAACGTGAAGGTGATGAGCGAGCTGACGTTGTCGGCCGTCAGGCCCGACTCCGCCAGTTCAGGGTCTTCGAGCAGCTGCGCGGTGACGGTGTCCTCGACCGACTTCATCACCGAGAACATCGCGATGCCGCTCGCGACGAGCAGCACGGCCGTGAGGATCTGGGTCCACACCACGGCGGTGACCGATCCGGGCCTGGTCTTCGGCCCCGGCGGGGGCGACTGCGGATACTGCGGCGCCGGCGGGTATGCCATGGCGGCCTCCGATTCTCGAGCGAACGGGCGTGAACGGTCTCAGGAACCTCATCGTACGGAGTCGCGGTGCGTCCCGCCACCCATCCTCAATGGCCGGTCAATGGCCGTGCCGTAGCCGGAGGACGCGAAAATGCCGCCCCACCGGGGGAACGGTGGGGCGGCGCGAGCAGCAGAAATCAGATTTCGAGGTTCAAGCGGTAGCCCCGCTTGATCACAGTCTCCACACAGGACCTGAGGTGCACGGCGTCGCGCAGGCGGGTGACCGCCATCTCGACGGCGTGGCCGTCGGCGCCGCGCGGCAGGTGCCCGAGGAGTTCGGCCCGGGAGAGGACCTTGCCGTTCGCCGAGGCCAGCGCCCGGATGACGGCCATCGGGGCCGGCGGGAGCTGGAACGGCTGGTCGTCGAGGAGGACCATGTGGCCGCGCAGTTCGATGCTGTGCCCGGTCGCGAGCTGCATCTGCCGCGAGCGCTTGGGCAGCGCGGAGGCGACGGTGCGCACGAGCGCTCCCAGCCGGGCCCGCTGCGGCTGCACCGATTCGACGCCGAGGCGCGTCAGCGGCGCGGCGGTGATCGGGCCGACCGAGACCGACAGGACGCCGTTGTCTTCTGCCGAGGCGCGGAACGCCTCCAGCATGTCGGCGGCCTGGTCGCCTGCGATGCGCAGCAGCGCGTTCGCGGCCGGTGCCGACGTGAACGTCACGGCGTCGATGCGGCGGGCGCAGATGGCGTCCACGAGGCGCTGCACGGGCGTGATGTCGGTGGGGAGGGTCCAGCGGTAGACCGGGACGGCGACGGCCGCGCCGCCGCCGTCGCGCACGGTCTGGATGAAGTCCTCGGCGGGGTCGCCGTGGAGCTGGATCGCGACCCGCTGGCCGTTGACGCCGTGCTCGCGCAGGTACTCCACGACCTCGTCGCCGGTCTCGCTCGGAGCGGTCCACTCCTCGGTGAGCCCGGCCGCGCGCACCGCGCCGAGGGCTTTGGGCCCGCGGCACAGGATGCGCGCGCGGCCCATCACGGTGAGCAGGTCGTCGCCCATGCCCCAGCCCTCGGCGGCTTCGAGCCAGCCGCGGAAGCCGATCCCCGTGGTGGCCACCACGAGGTCCGGGGCCTCGCGGATGAGCTCCACTGTGGCCGCTCGCAGCGCCTCGTCGTCCGGGAGGGGGACGATGCGCAGCGTCGGGGCGACCACCGTGCGGGCGCCGCGGCGCTCCAGGAGGGTCGCCAGCTCGTCGGCGCGGCGCTGCGCCGTGACGGCCACGGTGTAGCCGGTCAGCGGTGCGAGCGCCGTCGGCGACTCGGCGTCACGGGAAGGGGCTTGGGCTGCGACCATCAGGCGCTCGCTTTCACTTCCGATTTGAGGCCGACGCGGACCTGGCCGTCGAGGACTTCGACGGCGAAGACCTCCAGGGCGACGGTCGCATCGTCGAGGCAGACGCCGGTCTTGAGCGAGAACGCCTGCTTGAGCAGGGGGCTGGTGACGACCGGCTCGCCGCCGCGGTCGCCTACGAGGCCCCGGCTCATGACGTTGGCGTCCATGAACGGGTCCAGGTTGGACACGGCGTAGAGGCTGTCGTCGTGGAGGCGGAACACGGCGACCTGGGTGCCGTCCTCCAGGAGGGCGGCCACGCCGCGGCCGGGGATGATCCGGTCGTACTCGCAGATGGTTTCCATGCTGATCACTTCCTTACGGGCGTGCCGAGGGCGACGGGCGTGCTGTGCGAGCGCTCGGTGGACCCGGCCGGGAACTTCTGGCCGCGGACCTCCTCGAACTCGATCTTCGGGTCCGGGGCGTCGGGGGCGTTGACGAAGGACACGAACCGCTGGAGCTTCTCGGGGTCGTCGATGACGCCCTTCCACTCGTCGGCGTAGTTGTCGACGTGCTTCTCCATGAGGGCGTCGAGTTCGGCGCAGATGCCGAGCTTGTCGTCGACGATGACCTCGCGGAGGTAGTCGATGCCGCCTTCGAGGCCTTCGACCCACTTCGAGGTGCGCTGCAGGCGGTCGGCGGTCGAGATGTAGAACATCAGGAACCGGTCGATGGTCCGCACCAGCGTCTCGGAGTCCACATCGGACAAGAGCAGGTCGGCGTGGCGGGGCGTGAAGCCGCCGTTGCCGCCCACGTACAGGTTCCAGCCGTGCTCGGTCGCGATGATCCCGAAGTCCTTGCCGCGGGCCTCGGCGCACTCGCGCGCGCAGCCCGACACGGCCGACTTCAGCTTGTGCGGCGAGCGCAGGCCCCGGTAGCGCAGTTCCAGGTCGATCGCCATCTTCACCGAGTCCTGGACGCCGTAGCGGCACCAGTCGGTGCCCACGCAGGACTTCACCGTGCGCAGGGACTTGCCGTAGGCGTGGCCCGACTCGAAGCCCGCGTCCACCAGCTTGCGCCAGATCTTCGGCAGGTCCTCGACGCGCGCGCCGAACATGTCGATGCGCTGGCCGCCGGTGATCTTCGTGTACAGGTCGAATTCCTTGGCGACCTGGCCGATGACGATCAGCTTGTCCGGCGTGATCTCGCCGCCGGGGATGCGCGGGACGACCGAGTAGGTGCCGTTGCGCTGCATGTTCGCCAGGAAGTGGTCGTTGGTGTCCTGGAGGGACGCCTGCTCGCCTTCGAGGATGTGCCCGTTCGAGAGGCTCGCGAGGATCGAGGCCACGGTGGGCTTGCACAGGTCGCAGCCGGTGCCGGTGCCGTAGCGGGCGATGAGCTCCGAGAAGGTCGTGATGCCGGTGACCTTGACGATGTCGAACAG
Organism: Glycomyces sp. NPDC050141; assembly: GCF_055586545.1. Classification (NCBI taxonomy): domain Bacteria; kingdom Bacillati; phylum Actinomycetota; class Actinomycetes; order Glycomycetales; family Glycomycetaceae; genus Glycomyces; species Glycomyces sp. NPDC050141. The sequence continues at coordinate 57,753 of NZ_JBVJHZ010000010.1, forward strand.
CTCGGCGCGCGACTGCGTGAAGTGCTCGCAGACCGCGTTCGAGACCTCGACGCCGCCTTCCTTCAACAGCTGCTTGAGCATCGGGATGCACGAGCCGCACGAGGTACCGGCCTTGGTGCAGGCCTTCAGCTCGCCGACGTCCTGGCATCCCTGCTCGTGGATGGCGCCCATGATGTCGCCCTTGGTGACCGCGTTGCACGAGCACACCTGCGCCGCGTCCGGGAGCGACCCTTCGATCTCGCCGCCGCCGAGCAGGTCCGCGAGCTTGCCGGGGACCTTGCCGCCGACGGAAGCACGAAGCAGCGGGTACGGCTCGGCGTCGCCGACGAGCATGCCGCCCAGCAGCGTCTGCGCGTCATCGGAGAGGATCAGCTTCGCGTACGTGCCGTGGGCCGGGTCGAGATAGGTGGTCGAAAGCGGACCCTCCATCGAACCGAACTGGGCCACGTCCACACCGAGGAGCTTCAGCTTCGTCGACATGTCGGCGCCTGGGAACGTCGCTTCGCCGCCCGCGATCCGGTCCGCGACGACCTCGGCCATCGAGTAACCAGGCGCGACCAGGCCGTAGCACATGCCTTCCATCGCCGCGACCTCGCCGATCGCGTACACGTCCGGGTCCGAAGTGACACAAGACAGGTCGGTGATGATGCCGCCGCGCTCGCCCACCTCGATGCCGCACTCGCGGGCGAGCTGGTCGCGGGGGCGCACGCCCGCCGCGAAGATGATCAGGTCGGTGTCGTACGCGACGCCCTCGCGGTTCGTCTCCATGCGCAGACGGCCGTCGACCGCTTCGATCTTGGTGCCGCCCGTGCCGCAGTCGACGCCGATGCCCAGCTTCTCGATGTGCTGCTTGAGGATGCCGCCGCCGGCCTCGTCCAGCTGACGGGCCATGAGCCAAGGGGCGAACTCGACGATCTGCGTCTCAAGACCCAAGAGCTTCAAAGCGTTCGCGGCCTCAAGACCCAAGAGCCCGCCGCCGATGACGACGCCGTGGCGCCGACCCTCAGAGTGGGCCTTGATCGCCTCGAGGTCCTCGATGGTCCGGTAGACGAACACGCCCTCGAGGTCCGCGCCCTCCATCGGCGGCACGAAAGCATAAGAGCCCGTAGCAAAAACAAGCTTGTCGTAGGGGTACTCGCCCTTGTCGGAGTACACGACCTTGCTGGTGCGGGCGATCGAGACCGCGGCCTCGCCGAGCTTCACGTCCACGTTCGGCAGGTCCGAGGCGAGCGAGAGCTCCTCCGCGCTGACCCCGTCGAAGAACGCCGACAGGCGCACCCGGTCGTAGGCCGGACGCGGCTCCTCGCAGAGGACCGTGACCTCCCAGGACGGGTCGCGCTGGGTGATCGCTTCCAGGAACCGGCGGCCGACCATGCCGTCGCCGATGACTACCAACTTGCTCATGCTGACACCTCATTCAATTGCTCGGCAGCCTGACCGATTCCAGCGACAGTGCTGTTCAGCCACTTGCACAGACCCGCGACGTCCTCGGCACACGTGCCGCATCCCGTCGAAGCCTGCGTAGCCTCCGACAGGGCCTCGGGCGTACGCGCTCCATCGAGGAACGCCTTGCCGAGCACCCCTTTCGTGACGTTGTTGCAGCGGCAGACCACGGCCTCGTCGGACATGGATGCCGGAGTATCGGGGGCCACCGACACGGACTCGCCGGGGCGGCCCATCAGGAGGGTGCGGCGGTCGTGCGGCACCGGGTCGCCGGTGTCGAACAACTGGACCACCTGGCCCACCATCGGGTTGTCGCCGAGCATGACCGCCCCCGCGAGGCGGCCTTCGGCGTCGATGACCAAGCGGGCGTACGTGCCGCGCGTCGGGTCCGCGAACGAGACGACCTCGTCGCCCTCCACGTCGCCCATCGCGGCGAGCTCGATGCCCGAAGCCTTCAATCGCGTGACCAGGCGCGAGCCCTCGTAGGCCGCGTCCGGGTTCGACTCCGTGATCAGGTCGACCACGACATCCGCCTGCTCCCAGGCGGGCCCCACGAGCCCGTAGGGAATCCCGCGGTGCTCGGCGCAGTCGCCGACCGCGAACACATCGGGGTGGGAGGTGCGGCACTGGTCGTCGATCTTCACGGCCCGACCGCACTCGATGCCCATGGACTGGGCCAGTTCGGTATTGGGGCGGATGCCGCAGGACACGACCATGAGCTGGCCGGTCACGGTGCGGCCGTCGGCCAGGACGAGCGTCAGGCCGTCGTCGCCGTGGATGACCTTCGTGGTCTGCGCGTCGACGATCGAATTGACGCCGACCTCGGCGTACGAATCAGCGAGGACCTTGGCGCCCAGGGGGTCGAGCTGCCGGTCCATGAGGTGGCCGGCCGCGTGCACCACGGTGACGTCCATGCCGCGCTTGGCGAGGCCGCGCGCGGCCTCAAGACCGAGGAGCCCGCCGCCGAGCACGATCGCGCTGGCGCGGTTCGCGGCCTCGTCGAGGATCGACCGAGCGTCCTCGATAGTCCGGAGAACATAAGCACCAGTGGGCAGAGGAAGCAGACCGGGAATAGGAGGAACGAAAGCGCCAGCGCCGGTAGCCAAGACCAACTTGTCGAAGGAGACCCCGTTGACGACCTTGTTCTCAAGGTCGACCGACTCGACCGCTTCGCCGAGCCGCAGCTCAACCGATTCGGGCGGGACCGGGAGGGCGATCTCGTCCTCGGTCTGCTTGCCCGCGATCATGCTGGAGAGCAGGATGCGGTTGTAGGCGGCCTGGGGCTCGTCACCGAACACGGTGACCTCGACGCCCCGCCGCCCGAGCTCGCGGGCGATGCGGGCCCCGGCCATGCCGTAACCGACGATCGCGACCTTCACGCGCTGGACCTCCCGGTGCTGGACTGACTGCGTAGGCGGCGGTGGGCTCGCAAACTCGCGTTTCCCGCAAGCCCGCCCGCCGCGCGCTGTCTGGGCGACGACGCTGTCAGTCCCCGACTGGGCTCTAGAGTCGCCTGGACCTGTTACGTGAGCGAGCGGTGAATGTTTCGCGTGTGCTAAGTAGTCCGCACTCTCCCGTTTCCAGCCCTCGACAGCTCGTGCCGGAAACCGGACCCCGCGTGAGCACCGGGAACGCCGATACAGCGGCGGAGACGGGGGATCAATGGGACGAACAGCAGGCGTCTGTGACGTGAGGGGCCATTGAACACCTGGGCTATTCTCGCGAACGGATGGACGTCGGCGCCCGGAGCCGGCGACACGAGGAGTGATCGAACATGGACAGACGGGTACTCAGCGGCGACGACGCCGTCGCCCGCCTAGAAGAACGCCAGGCCGCTTTCCAAAAGACAGTGGCGGCGACCCAGGAGATGGCGACGCGGATGCGGACCCTGACGGCCACCGCGAGCGACCCGAACGGCCTCGCCACCGTCACCGTCGACTCCAGCGGGGTCCTGCTCAAGGCCGACTTCTCCGCACGCATCCAGCGCACCGCCCCCGAGGCCGTGTCCCGCGCGCTCATGGAGGCCCTGGCCTACGCCAAGCTGCGCGTCGCCGAGCAGACCCAGGAGGTCATCGCCGAGACCGTCGGCGCCGACTCCGCGACCGGCCAGGCCGTCTCGCAGGACCTCCAGAACCGCCTCGGCGGCCGCCAGTGAGCACCGGCATCGAGGTCGACCCCGAGGAACTGCGCACCCACGCCGGGCACATCGACAGCCTCATCGCACGCTACGAGACCGTCAAGGCGGCCTCCGCGCAGATCTCGGCCGCACCCGACGCGTTCGGGCCGCTCTGCGAGTGGATGGCCGGCATCCTCGAGGACAAGCACCAGATGGTCGAGCCCCTCTTCGAGAAGGGCAAGAGCAACCTCGGCACCCACGTCGAAGCACTGCGGACCTGCGCGGACCTCTACGAGGAGTCCGACGCCGCGTCCGGGAGCGAATTCGACAAGCTCACCGGGGAGATGTAGATGGCCGAGAACCCCCTGGTCGCCGACGTCAAGGACTCGCACCACTTCTGGAAGGGCGCGGGCATCGGCGAGGACATCGCCGACATCGTCTCCGCCATCAAATCCGAAGACTGGGTCGACGCCTCCCTCGCGGGCGTCGGCGCCACACTCAGCGCGGTCGGCTTCCTCGACCCGCTCGGCGCGATCGTCTCCACCGGTGTCTCCTGGCTCATCGAGCTCATCGGGCCGCTGCGCGAGCTCCTCGACGACCTCACCGGCGACGCCGACATCCTCACCGCCCACGCCACCACGTGGACCAACATGGCCGAGGAACTCAACGCCATCAAGGACGAGCTCACCGCGTTCATCGACAGCGACATCACCGGCTGGCAGGACGACGCCGCCGATGCGTACAAGGCCAACATGGGCAACAACGTCGAAGGCACCAACGGGCTGGCGCAGCTGTGCGCGGCCATGAGCGCCGCGACGACGGGTGCCGGGACGCTCGTGACCGTCACCAGGGAACTCGTGCGCGACCTCATCGCGCAGCTGGTCGCGACGCTGCTGATCCGCCTCCCGGTGTGGTTGGGGCTGTGCGCAACCGGCGTGGGAATCCCCGCAGTGGCGGCGCAGGCGGCAGGCATGATCGCGCAGGTCCTCGCCACGGTGGTCGGGATCATCATCGCGCTCGTCCAGAGCCTCACGGCCCTCCAGCAGCTCCTCGACAGTTAGGCCAAGATGCGCGCTCTAGCCAAGCTTCTCGTCGTCGCGGCCATCGCCCTGGCGCTCAATACTCCTAAACCAGGCCCGAAACCCGGCGGCCCGAAACCGGGCGTTCCCAAAGTCAAACCGCCGGTCAACGGCGTCTCCTCGGCAGTGACTGCTGCCTGGGACGCGTTCGAGCAGGGCCAGGCCGGCGGTGGGACCACCCCGAACGGACCGAAGAATCCCAACAGTCCGACCACCAGCGGCTGGACCCCTGAGCAGCTGAAGAACATGCCGAACCTCGGCGACACGTCCAAGCGCAAGACCCACATCCTCTACGGTGAGTACGGCACTGGCGGCAAGCTCATCAGCGGCGGCCACGCTCCCGATGCGGGCGGCGGCACCGAGTTCCCGAGCAAGTGGTCGGAAGGCCAGATGATCGAGGGCATCGAGAATGTGGCCCGCAACCCGACCTCGATGACGCCGCGAGACGGCGGCGGCTACGAGGTTCGCGGCGTGCACAACGGCGTCGAGATCGAAGTGATCCTCAACGCGGACGGCACCGTGTGGACCGGCTATCCGACCCCGACCCCGGGCAACATCAGCGAAGGCGTCGTTGTCAACGACAAGGGCCTCTTGTTCTAGGAATTGAGGAAGACCGTGCAGGACGATTACAGGACCACTCTGGTGGAGCAGGTGCGCAAGTACGCGCCGTCGCTTGCTGCGGGCGTGGTGGACTCACTGCGCACGAAGGTGCTCGTTGGAGAGCTCTCCCTCGCCTCCGTCGATTTCGTGAGCGCCCTTGTCAGGGCTCAGGTGCCAGTTGACCCGCAGGACATCCCGACGCTCCGGTGGTTGTTGGAAAGCGTGACCCTGCCCCCGGACACCCCGCCTGGTCTGGCAGACCAGCTGACGGTCGCCTGAAAACACAAAGGCGCGCTTCCCAACACAAGGGAAGCGCGCCTGACGCTTTCACGGGCAAACCGGTCTAAGCGGGGGTCCCAGCTTTGATAGAGGCAAGCAGCCCACCAAGATCGGCAGAGCTAACGCGGAGGTGGGAGTAAGTGTCTGCGACAGGGGATTTCGTGTCCCCCACCGCAACCTCAGATCCCTGGACCGCAACCGCAACGCACTGTCCATTGCCCGAACTGTCGCTGCGGGAACTCTTCCGGAATCGCTCACGGGCCCACGAAGCTGACTGACGGTCGGACATTTCACTCATTTCAATTCCTCGGCGATGGTCTTGATTTTCGCTACGGAGTCGCCCGCCGAAAGCGCGGACCGGCCCCAGAGCTCGGCGTAAGCCACTCGGAATGAGTCTATGTCAGGCTCTTCCAGCACCACCGAGCCCGCAAGCCCCGCCTCGACCTGCACCAGCGTCGGCCACTCATCAGGCATCTCAAGGACACGGAAGCCGGTCGTAATCCCGGCCGCGATGTGGTCCCGACACTCGATCGGAAGCACCCGAAGCTCGATGTTCGGAAGCTCGGCGATGTCGAGCAGGTGCTCAAACTGCTCCACAAGGATGTCCGCTTCCACCCCTCGCTGCCACAGGATCGCCTCGTGGACAAGGAACTGGACTTCGGGCGCGTTCTCGCGCTTAAGCAGACGACTGCGCATCTGCCGCTGCTCCAGATCGCGGCGGACCTGAAGTTCATCGCCGCCACCCGACCCCGCCTTGATCAGCGACTCCGCGAAAGCCCGCGTCTGGATCAACCCGGGTACGGTGTCGAGCTGGAAGATCTTGATGCTGCTCGCTCGGTTTTCGGCCCAGAGGAAGTCGGCAAAGGCCTTATCGGTTACATAGCCCTCCCACCAACCACGCTTCGCGACCTCGACCGAGTCGCGCAACAGTCTTTCCCGTTGGTCCATATCGGAGATGTGGTACAGGTCCATAAGCTGCACCAGCTCGCGGTCACCGACCGGGTAGCGCCCGTTCTCGAAGCGCACCACATACGCCTGCCCACGGCCCAGGATCTCGCCGACCTCGTGCGATGTCATGCCGCAGTCCTTGCGCAGTTCGCGCAGCTGGTCGCCGAACTTCCGAGCGCGCCAGGAAGGATTTCGCTGTGCCATTCGTTCCTCACTGCCTTCCGGGAGATGCGGGGTGCCGAACATCGTACGGGTTTCGCGGCCTGGACACCAGATGCGAAACCGGTCAGGCATCGTCTGAATTAAATCACGGCGTGTCCCTTGACTCCAGACATCTAGCATGCCACCATCGAAAGGTGATGAACACCGCCGCAGCGGGGCATCACGACCAACCGCATACGGCCGCACACAGACTGCGGCCCGCGCCGGGAGAAATCTTTGGACGGATAGACCCAGCGCGGGCCGCTCACCTCAGAGAAACGAGCGTTCTCATGGGTCTCATCAGCGTACCTGCCGAACCCGTTCCCGCCCGGGCCCTGATCGCCCTGGAACTCCACCGGCCTGTCAGGTCCTGGCTCCGCCTGGGCCGCTGGCGCTGCGAGTGGTGCCATGAAGCCTGGGGCCGGTTCGGCTGCTGGCTCCGCGAAACCGCCGCCCGCACCTTCGTCACCACCGCGACCGCCGCCCAACACCAAGCGGCCCTTGCCGAAGGCCGCATCTCCCGCGACGACCTCCACCTCCGGCGCCGCAAGCGCCCAGTCGGTGCCCACCGCCCGAAACCAAGCCGCAAGCCCAGCCCCAACCCCAAGCCCTCACTCTTCGAGGGCATCGACCTCTCGGCGGTGCGAGCATGAACGCCTCCGAACCCAACCCCGGCGCTGCCGCCACCCCGGCCCCCGCAACCGGAGCCACCAAGATCGGCACCGAAGTCATAGGCGTCCGAGTCATCTCCGGCTCCGTGAACCAGGCCGAACCTTCCGCCGTGGTCCTCCATCAGCTCTACCCCGGAACACCAACCACCATCGGGGTCATCGACTCCATCACCGAAGACTCAAGCCAAGTCACCATCTACCCGACCCACCGCCGCGACTGGACCACCGTCGACCGCCTCCGCCTCGCCGAGTTCTTCGCCGCCCGCTACTGCGAACGCTTCTCCCCCACCCAAACCCAGGCGGCAGCCAATGATTGAAATCGGCCGCCGCGACGACACCGCAGCCTCTCCCGACTGGACCACCCTCGGCGACTTCTACATCGGCATCGGCAGCGGCGACCGAGTCCGCTTCACCGTCTTCCGCTCCAGCACCGACCCCACCCTCCACCGCCTCACCGCAGACGAACTCACCAACGCCGGCCCCCGCCTCATAGCAATCCTCACCGAACCCGCGACCGATACCTGGCACCCAGCCTGGCAAAGCGACCCCATGCGCCAAACAGTCGAAACCCGCACCCGTGACATCATGAGCAGGAGATAACTGAACCGATCTCGGAGGCTTCGATTTTTGTCTGAAACGGTCATAGGCATAGCAGCAGCCGAGCCCGACGAATACCGCCATAGCCTCGATCATCAAGCCGATGAGCGCCTTCCCTGACACGACTAGGCCGAACGACGCGCCCATGACGACCGCGGAAATGACGGAAGCGACAAACGCACTGTTGTCCCTGTCCGGACCGGATCTAACGAAGGTGCGCGAGCGTGGGAGAATGCTGGCCAGCCACGACCGGGTCTTGTTCGTGTCGGCGCTCAATGGAGTCAGCATTCCTGATGCACCTGATCTCACCAACTGCGTGTAGACGAGATCGCCGAATGCCACCGCAATCAGTCCCGAGAGCAGCGCACCCCCCGCTAGCGCCAACGGGGATCGTAGGTCAAACAGGTACTTAAGAGCTGCAACGCTGGAAAGCATTAGCAAGAACACAATGCCGTTGTAAACCCAGGCCGAGAATGATTTAAAGGTCACTACTTTGAAGCCTCCCTTGCACCGTCTAGGCAATCCGGTCCATAGAAGCCGATAAGACCTCCGATAATTGCCCCAGCAATTGCCCCGGGGACCCCTCCCTTGGCGCCAACGCCAGCCCCTGCAGCGGCGCCTCCGATTATGACCCCGCCTTCCTCGTGACGATTAACGTTGCCGTAATCCTTGCCGTCCCGAATATTCTTGGCGCAGCCTTCAACCCAGATAGCACCCGGCTCGACAGCATCTTGCATGGAATCATTGCCGTATTCCGATTCCCGACAATTCCAGGATCCAGCGTATGCATCGATGCATCCTCCGTCGACCAGGTCCCCAATTGTATCCCCAGCGTTTTCCAGCCAGTCGGTGGCCGTCCCCCAATCACCATGACCTCTCGGCCTTGGCCTGGGGAGGGGTTTCAGCTTCTCGAGCTTTTTGCCGTTTTTGGACTTGGGTTTGCCCTTGCTCTTCGACTTGCCCTTGGGTTTGGCCTTGCCGGATTTCTTGGTGCTCTTGGACCCGCTCTTCTTGCTCTTCTTGTTGCTCGAGCTCTTCGACTTAGAGTTGCTCTTGCTCTTCTTGTTTGAAGACTTCTTGGAAGACTTCTTGTTGTTCTTCATCTTCTTGGAACTTGAGGACTTCTTCGCCTTCGACTTCTTGCCGAGGAGGCCGTCGGAGTCGGTCATGTTCGTCGGGTCGTTGTTCGCGTAGGCGTAGCCGTTGATCTGCTGGCTGTCCTCGAAAACCGTGATCGGGTCGTCTGAGATGAACCTACCTGTGTCCGAGTCGTAAAAGCGCGCCCCCATCGACACAAAGCCCGTGGGGTCATCGATGCCGCTGTGGAAGCCCTCCTGCGTCGCTGTCCAGTTGGTCGCTTGGCCGCGCTGGTTGCCGAACGGGTCGAGACGTCGGAAGGTCACGGCCATCGTCACCGCGCTGATGGCCCAGGCCGCGGTGCCCTGGTGGGTGTTGCCGATCCAGGTCAGGCCGGCGTCCGTCGAGCGGGTCGCGACCATCTCGCCGTTGTGGCTGTAGGTGCGCGTCGCGTGGACGACGCCTTGCGGGTCGACCACGATCTCCTGGCCGCCGACGAACAGGTTCTGCGTGCCGTCCGCGTCGAGGCGGGCGATCCGGCTGCCGTCACCGTCGTAGAGCATCTTGGTGGTGCCCTTTTCGGAGGTGATCGACGCGAGCTTGCCCTGGTCGTCCCAGGCCAGCGTCTCGGTCTTGCCGCCGATGGTCCGCTCGGTGAGGTGCCCTGCGGCATCCCATGCGTAGTCGTTGACCGTCGAACCGGTGGTGACCGTGTCGATCAGGTGGCCGTCCCCGCCTGTGTAGGCATAGTTCGAGGTCGTGCTGCCGCCGATGGCAGTGCGCTCGGTGACGCTGGATCGGTTGCCGGTCACGTCGTACCGATAGCTGGTCCAGTAGGCACCAGGACCGCCGATGTCACCCGTGTCCAGGTCGGCCTCGGATGTGCAAGCGCCCGTTCCGGCCTGAGCCCATGCCTCCGTGATCCGCTGCAGGTAGTCGTAGACGAAGCACTGCGTCTCAGACTCGCTCGCCGAGCCGGAAGCGGCGTCGGTGATCGAGAGGACGTTGCCCGCCTCGTCGTAGGCGTAGGTCAGGTCCGCGACGATCGGCGCGTCGACCGCGTCCCTGGAGAGCCGGTGGCGCTCCACGAACCTCGTGCCGTCCTGATAGGTCCACGTCTGGTAGGCCTTCTGGCCCGACGTGCTTCCGAGAACCCGCTGGGCGAGTTCACCGAAGGCCGTGTACGTGGTCTCCGAGACGTAGTCGAAGCTCGAGGTCGAGCCGTTCATGGTTCCGTAGACACGGGTCACCATGCCGAGGCTGTTGTAGCTGTAGTCGACCGACTCGGCGGCGAGCCCGGAGACCTGCGGGAGTTTGGTGTTCGCGACCGAGCCGTCCGCGAGGTAGAACTGCTGGACGTTGTAGGTGCCCACCAGTGCGCTGAATCCAGTGATGTCCGGGATCACCTGGCTCATCGAGGTCGGGCGTCCGGCCGAGTCATACTTGTCGACGCGGTTGACGACGGACTTCCCGTCGACAATCGAGATGGACTGCGCCGGAAGGCCGAGGCCGCCAGAGACCAGGTCATAGCGCCACGAGTTGAGCTTCGTGCCGGTGCTCGCGTCGCCTGAGAACAGGTCGTACCTGCGCCCGAGCTTGTCGTAGGTGGTGGTGAGCTTCTTGCCGCGCGAGTCGACGGTCTGGACCAGCTGGCCAGCGTCATCGTATGCGGCCGTGGTCGTCCCGGTGTCGGGGTCGGTGGCCGAGATCTGGCGGCCGAGCAAGTCGTGCTCGTACAGCCACTGGTTCCCTGCGGCGTCAGTGACCTTGGCGAGGTTGCCGCGCCGGTCGTACGAGTAGGTCGTGGCGTCGTAGGTCCCGGTGGCGCTGTCGCCGTGGTAGTCCCGTTCCTCGATGACCTCGCCGCGCGCGTTGGTGAGCGTGGCGGACGGCGTCTCGCCGTTCGGGGGGTTCACCGCGACCAGCCAGCCCTCGGTCGAGCCGCCGTAGACGGTCTCGGTGGCCCGCAGGACCTCCTGGTGGGACATGAACTCCTCGCGCACGACGCGTCCGGCGCCGTCGTAGGTGTAGAACGTCCGCGACTGGTCCTCGCCCTGTGTGACATAGACGAGGTCGTTGCCCGGGTCGTTTACGGAGTCCCAGTTCGGGCCCGATTCCCAGCGGAGCAGGCCGCGGGTGTCGTACTCGATGGCCGAGAGCAGACGCCCGCCCTGCGGTGTGGGCGACTGCGACTGGATTTCGCGCAGCAGCGAGTCGTACAGCATGACCGAGTCGAGCCGCTGCGTGCCCGAAGGCGTGACGGCGTATGTGGTCACCGAAGACGGCGCCGAGTTCGAGATGTCGTAGTCATAAGCAACGGTCGGGACGTTCGGGTGGCCGGTCTTGGACCAGCCCTTGCCCCAGCCCGCCGTGGTGCGACCGAGCGGGTCGTAGGTCGTCTCGGTGACGCGGTTGTTGGCGTCGACGGTCTTGACCGTTGATCCGCGGGTACCGTCGAGGTACTCCGTGTACTTGTGTCCCAGCGCGTTCGTGGTCAACACGGACTTGAGCACACCACCCGTCGACGGGGTATAGGCGGTAGTCGTGGTCTGGCCGAGCGCGTCGGACTCCGTCAGGACTCGCCCGAGCGGGTCGTACGTGGTGTTCTCTACCGAGATGTACGACGCGGTGGTCCCGTTGTGCGACTTGGCTTCGCGGATCGAGGTCGGCAAGCCGAGGGTCGGGGTGGCGGTGCCGGTCGTGTCGCCGTCGTAGTAGTAGACGGTGTCGCTAACCAAATCGTCGGGGTACGAGACGCTCTGGTCGCAGTCGACGGCCACGAGCTCTTCGCGGCGAACCACCTCGTACAGGTTCTTGCTCGGGTTGTCAGCATAGGTCGTGCGCCAGCACTCGTGGTCGTCCGGGACGGTGATGTCGCCGAGGTCCGAGACCTCCACCTCTCGACCGCGGTCGTCGTACTCGACGAACACGCGGGTGCGTTCCCAAGTCCCCGTGCCACTGTCGAGCAGGTCGCGGTTGTCGATGCGGCTCTCACCCACGTACCAGGCCTTGATACTGCCGCCGTCGTATGCGCGCTCAGCCGCAAGCTTCGTCCAGTACTGGTAGGCGGTGCTGCCGATAAGGGTCGAGCCGTCGAAGGTAGCCGTCTCGAACTCGGCACCCGCCAGGGCGTCGGAGTCGGTGACCGTAATGCCTTCGGAGTCGGTCATGGTCGCGGTGCGCGAACCCGTCCCCGTCGCCGTGTCGGGCTGGCCGTCCATGCCGCGGAAGTAGCGCGTCCGCGAGACCAGCTGCTGGTCCTCGGCAGCGTCGCCGCTCTTGGTGATCACCTGGGCGTAGCCGCGCCACTGGTTGTAGGTGCGCAGTTCGTCGTCGGAATACTCGGAGTCGTCCCAGGCCCACAGGCGGTTCGTGGTGGTGCCGCCGTTCGAGTACTCGAAGTAGGTGCGCTCCGGCAGTTGGCCGCCCGTGGTGTCGAACTCCGTTACCTGCGTGACGACGTACTTGTGGAACCACTCCTCTTCGCCGTCCCCGGTGAGCACCGGGTAGCAGCGTTTCGAGTTGTTCTCCTTGGTGGGCAGGTTACCCCAGGTGCAGTCGGGCGCGGAGTACCAGACGCCGGTCACGCCGCCGGTCTCGGAGACGATCGTCGTCAAACGGGTCCGCCACATCGACGGGGTGCCTTCGGAGTGCTCGACCCGGTTCGGGAAGGCGATGCCGGAGAACGTCACCGGCGGTGTGGACTCGGTACCGCCCACATGCCCGGTGTGCTGGATCGACTTGAGCCAGAGGACAGTGTCCTCATCGTTGCCGTAGTCCAGGTACTCCTGCACCAGCGCCCACGAGTCGACCTTCGCGAATCCGCCGGCGCCGTCGGGCACGTACGTGACGACCTCGGAGAGCCGCTTGGAGTTGAAGAACGCCGGTGCGTAGAGGTCGGCGCAGGTAGTTGCCGCGCACTCCTTGTTCCACGGCGTCTCGGGCCATGAAGCGGCCTTCGGGGTGCCGTCGGTGTTGTAGCAGTCAGAAGCGCACCGGTCCGCATAGTTGAACACGACTCGCGCGGATTGGATCGAGGCGTCTGCGGCCCGCAGTCCGAGGTCGATACTCGTCAGCCGCGAGGAGCGGACGAACGGCATCCGCTTGTCCTTGTCGGCTGCCGCGCCGTAGTGCCCGGTCTCGGCCGTCCACTCGAAACGGACCCGGTTGCCGAGCACGTCGGTGATCTCGTCGAGCATCCACCGGTAGGCCTGCGTGCAGCCGGAACCCTTGAAGTCGCCGGTCGTGAAGCAGGGTTCGCCGGAATGGTTGCCGAACACCGGCATCGTCAGCCGTGAACCGGTGTCCGCGGCACGGGCGCCGAAGGTGTAGACGGTCCCGTCGGTCGTGGTCACCTGCCAGCGCTCGCTCGTGCCCGAGGTCGAGGTGGCCGCCGAGCCGAGCAGTTCGACCTTCCAGTTCGGATCGGCCGAGGCCACCCACTTGTCGGTCGCGTCGTCGAACACCAGCGCCGAGTTGGTCCCTTCGAGCGCCAGCGTGACTCCAGGCGAAGTGCCGTCCCAGCACTGGTCCGCAGTGGCGGTCGGGGTGTTGCCTCCCGTTTCGCTCGCACACGAGGTGTAGTTGCGCTCGATGAACCCAGGGGTGTAGGACCAGCCGTCGCCGATCAGGCCGGCCTGTGTGTTCGAGGACGACGTGTGCCCGTCCACCGCCTGCGAGGAGTACGAGAAACCGATGTCCGGAACCGGTCCCTCGGACGGGGGCAGTTCCAACCCGTAGTAGTAGGAGAACCCGCCGCCGGAGTCGCCCTGCGACCACGAGCCCGCGTTCGAGAGGTCGGTCGCGGACCAGTCGCCGGTCGCGCCGCTGCCCCCGGAGCTTCCAGAAGACGGGACGCTGATCATCCCCGAGTCGGTCGCCAGGCCCTCGGACTTGAGGTCCACCGAGGTGGTGGCCACCGGCGTAGTCGACACTGGCGTGCCCACGTCGGTGCTGGTCGCTCCCGACTGCGCTTCAGCGGGTGTGTGGAACGCGAACAGCGCTGAGGCGCCTGCCAACACCATTGCTGTGGTGTTTCGAGCGGCCGTCTTGGCGGTCCGGGACCACGATTCCCGGGCTGCGAGTCTCATCGTTGGGCCTTTCTCAAGGGGGCGAGGGGTGTCGGCGGGGTCGCGAGGTGGTGGAGCAGCCTGTCAGAGCGCCGCTCCACCGAGGTGTCGGTCGTCGATCCTTCGAATCAGGGGCAGTAGACGTCGTTCGGGTTCAGCGGAGAGTCGGGCCTGTCACGAGAGAGCCGCGCGATCGAGTCCTCATCGAGGACGCCTGACCAGGTCTGCACGTTGTCGACGGCGCCGACCATTTGGTTCACTACGCCGTCGTACTGGTCGGAGGCACCCACTACCAGCGATCCATTCGCCTGCCAAGGCGAGTCGACAATAGGAGCCTCTCCCTGGAACTCCCCGTTGACGTAGAACCGGATCACACCCGCGCCGAGGTCGACTTGGCCGACAAGGTGGTACCAGTAGCCGAGACCGGTATCCGGGTCCATTTCCGGCGCATCTGTCGCGAAGACCCGCACCCACTTCGTGTCCGTGGTATCGCTGCGCGCCATCGACATCTGGAAGCGCCCCTGAAGGGAGTTGTAACTGATGTTGAACGCGCCGTTGGAAGTGCCGCTCTGCATGACGATGGTGCGGAAACCGTCCAAGTCGTCCACGCGCGCCCAGGCGGCGACGGTGAAGGACTCATCGGTGGTGAGGACCGGGCCCGTTGTCTTGGCGTAGCCTGCTCCGGCGAGCTGCAGGGTCGACTCGCAGGAGTTCTTCCGGTCGATGCCGTACGCGTAGGTCCCGCTGAAGGCCAAGGGGTTCAGACCCCATTCATCCGTCGAGGCCGTAGCGGAGCCGAGCTCGTCCAAGGCCCATGCAGAGGCCCTCGTCGTGTGGGTCGAGGAGACCTCGTCAGCGCTCAAGGCGCCGCGCCACACGCGGACGTCCGAGATCGCGCCATCCCAGGTCTGGCTGATGCCGCTGGAGGTTTCGGCGCATCCGAGCATGAACTCACTCGCCCGCCAGGGCGTGATCGTGCTCAGGCTCTTGCTGATAGCGAACACACCGTCGACGTAGAGGATCGCGAGCTTGGCGTCGACATCGACCACGAGCGTGATCTGGGCCCATTGGCCGACCTGGCCCGACCCGGCGAGTGTATTGCTCGCCCAGGTCGCGGTCGGGTCGTCCGCCCCGGTGAGGGCGAAGCTCCAGCCACCGCTGGTGGTGTTGTACTTGGCCATCGCGGCGAAGTACTGGCTGCCCTGGAATTCGAAGATCCGGCTGTGGTTGTGGACGCCTTCAGGGTCGAGCCATGCCCAGGCGGACACCGAGAACGAGTCGTCGGTGCGGACCGGAACCTCCGAGGAGGTGGGGCAGGCGGTGCCGTCGAACGTCAGCGCGCTGGCCGACCTATTGTGCTGGTCCGGGACCCAGTTCGGAGAAGCGGGGAGTCCGGTGAGGTCGGTAGCGCGACCGGAGTAGTCGAGGCCGTCGCCGCGCAGGGGGTACCAGGCTTGGAGCGCCGCGGGCATGCCGTCACCGACCATCAGTTCGGCGACCTGCTCGCCAGTCAGCGGCTGCTGGAAGAGCACCGCGTCGTCCACCGATCCGGTGAACGGGCTGAACGGCCCATTCTGGGTGCTGATGCCGCAGCCGACCGAGAAGACCCCTGTCGCTTGCCAAGCGGTGAACGGGAGCGGCTTAGATGCAGCCAGAGCACCGTCGACATAGAGACGGAGCCGCCCGGTCGCGGCGTCGTAGACCCCGGCGAGGTGGGTCCACTGTCCGAACTTGGTCAGGGTCGCGTCAGCTTGGACTACGGTGGAGCCCGCCGTGTCGCCGTCCTCGGCGACCATAGCGATCCCCCACCGACCCGCCGAGGACATGAGGAACTTCATGTTGCTCTTCGTGACACCGGCAATGTCCATGAATGCCGACTCAGCTGCGGGGGCGGCATCGGTCTTGACCCACCCGGCGATTGTGAAGGACTGGGTGGTGTCGACGATCGGGCCGCTTGCGGTCAGGCAGGAGTCGGTGGTGCCGTTGAAGACTGCTGCCGAGTCGGTGCGCCCGAGTGCGTCGGTCCCCGTCGTCGCGGTGCCGAGCGGGGTCAGCGTCTGTTCGCCCGCGTCATCGAGCAGGTCGCCGTCGAAGCGCCACGTGCCGACGGCCTCCGCAGGCTGCGGTGAAATGACGGTCAGGATGTAGACCGTCTTGCTCGAGGTGTTGCCCTTGACTCCGACCGCCGCGTCACTTGCCCAGACTTCGAGCGTGAAGGTAGTCGAGCTGCCGGTCGGGGTCACTGCAACCGTGGCGATACCGCCGGTCGCGGAGATTTCCTGGACGGTGCCGCTGTTGAAGCTGTATTGGAAGCTCTTGACATCGCTGCCGCCGACGAAGTCGAACTCGACAGGGTTGTCGGCTGAGGGCGTTTCGGTCATCTGTACCACGTCAGGCGGTGCAGGAGCGGTGGTGTCGATGGTGAACCAGCAGTATCCCGAGAACGCGCTCGATGCGAACGCGTCGCTGGTCGCGGCACGCCACTTGTAGAGGCCGTCCGCCGCGGAGACGGTCGCCGAAGCTATCACCCCGCTTTTTCCGTCCGGCTTGATCTCCTTGTAGAGGGTGCCCGCGCCGGTGTAGACCTGGAACCAGGTCTTCACATTGCCGGTGTCGGGGTCGCTCGGCGTCGCATAGACCAGTGGTGCGGGTGTCGTCACCAGGGTCGGAGCGGTCTGCGTACCGCAGCCGAGGTTGGCCGTGGTCAGATTCGTCGGAGTCGTCGGCAGCTGGTTCACGGTGAAGTAGCAGTAGGACGTGAAGTCGCTGTACCGCGATGAGTTGGGATCAGAGTCCCAGGCCCTCGCCTGCCAGCGATAGGTCTTGCCGCGGGTGAGCTCGCCGGTCGCGACTGTGGCGGAGACGACCTGCTTCTCGGCAACGTTGCTTACCTCGATCGCCTGGAGCGCGTTCGGGTGGACCTTGTCCCGCTCGTACACGTAGAAGGTCATCTTGTTCGTGGCCTCGAGCGCAGGCGGGGCGGTGAGAGTCAAGGTCGGCGTGAGGGTGTTGATGACCGGGCCAGGCGCCGATGTCGCGCAGGCCTCGGTGCCGGTCTTGAGGCTGGTGGGTTTCAGGGGCCCGTGCCAGACCTTCAGCCTTCCAGTGGTCGGGTTGATCTTGCGCCAGTAGTTCCGGTTGGACTCCTGGTCGCTGTTGGCACCCGAGAGGACCGCGAACACCGCAGTGCCGCCGCCGTTGTCGACCAGGGTCTGGATCCGGGTCGCCGTCCGCGTGTCGGCCCATGTGATCTCGTGGTCGCCTTCGCCCGCAGAGGCGTTCGAGGTCGCCACCGAGGCGCTCGCGACCTGACCGACGATCTTGCTGTTGAAGGTGCTCCAGCTCGTGTTCGCGGAGAAGTCGAACCAGTCCATCGAATACAGGCGCACGGTGTGGGTCGCGCCCGCTGCGCCGGTGTGGGTCTGCGTGGCCCATACGTGCGCCTGCTGGATGTCGCGGTTGGCGAGCACGCCGAGGTTGTTGAATTTCATGGCCGAGCGCCAGTAGCCGTAGGTGGGGTCGCTGGACCAGGTCTGGGTGCCGGTGCACATCTCCGAGCCGGTGCCGCAGCTGATCCCGGTGCCTTCGGAAAAGGCGTTCTCGAAGTTCGGGCCTTCGTATACAAACTCGGGATCGATGTAGATCGGGTAGACCGCCTCGGGGTCGGCAAGCAGGTCCGGGTCGGGGACGACGGCGAGCGAGTCCGCGTCGACCTGGAGGTCCATTTCGGCTGCCAGTTCGGGAGCCTCTTCTGCGGCCCCGGACGAGTCCCACATCCAGGGACTCTCGACGCTGAAAGCAGCTTCACCTTCAGAGTCAGTGAGGACCGCGGTGTCGCCCTCCTCGTCGGCGTCGACAGTCAGCCCGTCGGCTTCGAGGCCGAGCTCGATGCGTTCGAGCGCTTCGCTCTCTGCGGCTTCAGGGGTCTTCACCACGAGTGCGTAGGAGAAATCGGCGACATCCGAGTACACCTCGAGGTCCACACCGGGCAGCACCTCGGGGTAGACCACGGTCGCACCGTTGAGCTCCGGGCTGGGAAGCGGTTCAGGCCAGCTGAGCGACACCTGCTCGCCGTCGACTCCGGTCGCCGTTACAAAGGCGGTCTCACCCTCGGTTCCGAACTCGAGATCGGCGAGGGTCGCCGCGGAACGGATCGAGCCGTCGTCGGCGACAACCACGGTCGGGTCGACTTCGGTCCATTCTCCGGCCTCGTCCGGCACCCACCGCGGCTCGGCATAGAACTCGGTGGCAATCGTGCCGTCGGGCTGCGCGAGCGAACGCGTGTCGTACGTCTGCGAATCACCGATCACTACCTCGGCCCCGCAGTCGGCCGCAAGGCCCAGCGCTGCGGACTCGACGGCCTCCTGCAAGAGCTCATCGTCGGTTGAGCAGTAAGTGTCGTCCGCCTCCTGGCCTAGTGCAGGCGGCGTCTGCAGCGATCCGAAGGCGATCGCAGAGGCGATGCCGACAATCAGGGCTCGCCTGGGGCGGCGGCGAGGATGGGGACTCGTCACGAGGGCTCGTTCTCCAGTTTGGTGTTCGGGTTTTCGAAGGGGTACCCGGGGGTATCGGGGTTGTCTCGGCACAGTACGTGACCGAGAACGTGGCAGACGCTATCAGCTCAGAATGGTCCAAGGGAGACAGACCATTGTGCGGGTGTCCGAATTACACATGATTGAAGACTTGTTCATGTTTGTTGATCAGTGTATATAACGATTTGAAAACGTCCGAATGAACGATCCCCTATCCGCCGCCAGTCTCACCCCCTGGACCCATCTGGACCCGCTCCAGGGGTGGCGATCTGCTCGCTGAGGGCTTACAGTGGGGCGCGTTGAAAACTGCCTGTTTCGACACTAAGGAGTGATATGGCAGAAAATCACCCGTTCGTGTTGCCCGTGTTCTATCAGCCGTATCCGGCACGGCTGAATCCCAATGTCGAAGGGGCTCGCGTGCATGCGCGGGTGTGGGCCAAGGAGATGGGGATGCTCGACGCCCCGGCCGAGGGCGGCGGGGTCATCTGGGATGAGGCCGAGCTCGACCGGCACGACTACGGGCTGCTGTGCGCGTACACGCACCCGGACTGCGACGCGCCCGCGCTCGACCTCGTCACCGACTGGTACGTGTGGGTGTTCTTCTTCGACGACCACTTCCTCGACGCGTTCAAACGCACCCGGGACATGAAGGGCGCCAAGGCGTACCTCGACCGCATCCCGCTGTTCATGCCGCTGGACCTGGGGGCTACCCCGGAGCCGGAGAACCCGGTCGAGCTGGGGTTGCTCGACCTGTGGCAGCGCACCGCGCCGAGCATGTCGATGGGCTGGCGGCAGCGGTTCCTCGAGAGCACGATCAACCTGCTGTTCGAGTCCCTTTGGGAGCTCACGAACATCACCACCGACCGGGTCGCGAACCCGATCGAGTACATCGAGATGCGCCGCAAGGTCGGCGGGGCGCCGTGGTCGGCGGGGATCGTCGAGTACGCAGTCGGTGCGGAAGTGCCCGACTCGGTCGCGCGGGAGCGGCCGCTCGAAGTCCTGCGCGACACCTTCAGCGATGCCGTGCACCTGCGCAACGACCTGTTCTCGTACGAGCGCGAAGTCACCGACGAGGGCGAGAACGCCAACGCCGTGCTTGTCTTCGAGCGGTTCCTCGGTATGGGGACCCAGCAGGCCGCGAACCTGGTGAACGACATCCTCACCTCGCGGCTCCACCAGTTCGAGAACACGGCCCTCACCGAACTGCCGATCCTCGCCGCCGACCGGCGGCTCACGCCGGCCGAGCAGGCCGCGATCGCCCTGTACGCCAAGGGCCTCCAGGACTGGCAGGCCGGCGGCCACGAATGGCACATGCGGTCCAGTCGGTACATGAACGACGCGGCGGACCGGGTCCTGCGCGGCCCCAACGGGATCGGGACGAGCGCGGCGCGGATCTCGGCGTCGGGGCTGAAGCAGCATGCGCGCGAGCCGTTCCGCAAGGTCGGGCCGATGACGCTGCCGGAGATCCACCTGCCGTACGAGCTGCGGCTCAACCCGCTGCTCGACCAGGCCCGCCGCCACGGCGAGGAATGGGCGGCGGCGATGGGCTTCCTCGCCCCCGACCCGGCGCTGCCGGGCTCGGGCCTGTGGGACCGGGAGCAGTTCCTCGGCTTCGACTTCGCGATCTGCTCCGCGGGCATCGCCCCCGAAGCGACGCAGGAGGAGCTGGACACCTCCGCGGACTGGCTCGCGTGGGGCACCTACGGCGACGACTACTACCCGGCGGTCTTCGGGCGCGGCCGCAACCTCGCGCCCGCAATCGCGCAGCACCAGCGGCTCCTGGAGTTCCTGCCGCTCGACCTCGGCCCGACCCCGTTGCCGGCCAACCCGATCGAAAAGGGCCTGGCCGACCTGTGGCAGCGCACCGCCGCCCAGTTCGACGAGCGGGCTCGTGCCGAGTTCAAGCAAACCGTCACGGTGATGATCGAGTCCTGGCTCTGGGAGCTGCATTCGGAGAACCAGAACCGGGTGCCCGATCCGGTGGACTACATCGAGATGCGTCGCAGGACGTTCGGCTCGGACCTCACGATGGCGCTGGCCAGGCTGAAGGCGGGCCGGGAAGTGCCGGACGAGGTGTTCAGGTCCCGTCCGATCCGCGCGATGGAGACGGCCGCGATGGACCAGTCGGCCCTGCTCAACGACCTGTTCTCGTACCGCAAGGAGATCGAGTTCGAGGGCCAGATCGCCAACGCCGTCACGGTCGTCGAGGAGTACCTCGACTGCGGACCGGCCGAGGCGATGGACGTCGTCAACGCGCTCATGACCGCCCGCGTCGAGCAGTTCCAGTTCATCGTGGAGAACGACCTGCCGCCGGTGGTCGCCGAACTCGAACTCGACGTCGACGCGCAGCGGACGCTCGACGCATACGTGACGAGCCTGCGGGACTGGAACGCGGCGATCCTCAACTGGCACCGGGTCACCGCCCGCTACGACGACGACAAGCTCCGGCCGCTCATGGCCGCGGGCCCCGGCGCGGTGGGCGGGCCGCGGGCGTTCCCGAAGAGCGCCCCCGCGACAGCGGAGGCGCCCAAGGAGTTCAAGCTGCCGGCGACGGCGACCGCCGGGTTGCGGCCGCCGTCGTGGCGGGACTACCTGCGGCGGGAGAGCGATGCACCCGCGCCGGTGGCGACGGCGAATCCGACGACCGCGGCGATCATGCGGCGCTGAGGCGTCGCTCCGCCGGATTCCTCAGGGGCCGCTTCGGGGGCGTCCTCCTCGACGACCGCGAGCGCCTCGGGCAGCGGCCCGGGGTCGTAAGGAGCAGAGTCGCGGGGCGGGGTGGGGGTCTCGGGCGGGTCGGCGGCGGGAGACGGCTCCGGTGAGGCCGGGGCGGGCGGGACCTCGGGTTCCGGCTGCTCCGGCTCGGGTTCCGGTTCGGGTTGGGGCTCAGGCGGGTTCGGGGCGGGCGGTTCAGGAGCGGGCGGGCTCGGGGGCTCGGGCGACGGTGGGCTCGGCGGTTCAGGCGAAGGGGGTTCGGGTGAGGGCGGTTCGGGCGAGGGCTCCGGCGGTTCCGGGCAGTGGTGGTGCCGCCCTTCGGCGTGTTCCGGGTAGTCCGGGTACGTCGGGTATTCGGGGTAGGAGATGCAGAAGGTCGGATAGTCCGGCCGGGTCGGGTAGTCGGGGCGGGCCTCGGGTGCGCCGCGGCCGTCGAAGGCCAGCGCGAGCGCCGGGAGCGCCATGAGCGCGACGGCGCAGATGACGAGCGTTATGAGCCGTCGCATGTCTGTCTCCGACCTTGATTCCGGAATTCACTAATATCCACGTGAATATTCTGCTTCATGAAGTTTGGTGGGATCAATGGCCATTTGGCTACAAGGGTTGCTGTTCTTTCTCGTCGTGGTGGCCGCGGCCAGCGTCGTCGTCGCGCTGCTGCAGAAGCTGACGCCGCCCACGGGGCGCGGGCACAACAACGAGCTGGGCACGACGCTGTTCGAGCTGTTGACCGTGCTGTACGCGATCGTGCTGGCGTTCGTGCTGATCACGGCCTGGGAGGACAAGAACGAGGCGGGCCATGTGACCTACCAGGAGTCGAACCAGCTGGTCGACGTGTACTGGTCGGCTTCGGCGCTCCCACCGGCGGAGCGCGACGAGGTGCGGGCGGCGTTGCGGGCCTACACGAACGAGGTGATCGAGGTCGAGTGGCCCGCGATGCGCGAACAGGACCCGGTGTCCTCGGAGGGGCTGCTGCTGCTCGACGAGGTGCGGGCCCCGGTGTCGGGCGCGCAGCCCGATGAGGACCTGATGCAGACGCAGCTCGAGGTGAGTGACGGCGTCATGGCCGTGGAGCAGTACCGCACGGACCGGCTGTTCACGGCGCAGCGCGGCCTGGGGCCGGTGATGTGGACGGTGCTCGTGCCGGGGGCGCTGCTGGTGTTCGCGGTGATGCTGACGCTCGGCACGCCGACCCGCAAGTACCAGTTCGTGCTGGTGGGGCTGATCTCGGGCATGGTGGCGCTCATGCTGTTCGCGGCCTACCAGCTGGAGTACCCGTTCAGCCGCGGCGGGGCCTCGGACCCGGTGGCGTACGAGACGGCGATCGAGCGGTTCGACGTCATTGATGTGAAGTACTCGGAATAAGTACTCGTATGGGTGAATTATTGGCTTTTCCGACCTTGTGATAGATAAGATCCTGCACGAGCCAAGTCAGCCCCAAAGTGAGGAAGTGACTGCATGACCGACTCTGTCGTCGACAGCACGCCGGCCGTTCCACAGCAGACCTCGAACGGTCAGCATCCCCCGACCAGCCTCAGCACCGCCGCCGCCCGCAACCTCGCCACCACCACCAAGTCCGCCCCGCAGATGCAGGAGATCACCTCCCGGTGGCTCCTCAAGGTCCTGCCGTGGGTCCAGACCCAGGGCGGCGCGTACCGCGTCAACCGGCGCCTGACGCACACGGTCGGCGACGGCCGCGTCGAGTTCGCCACCGAGGGCGACACCGTCCGCGTCATCCCGACCGAGCTCGGCGAGATCGCGCACCTGCGCGGCCTCCAGGACGAGGAAGTGCTTGCGGCGCTTGCCGACCGCTTCGAGCAGCGCGAGATCCGCGCCGGGGAGCACCTGGCGCAGCAGGGCGCGCCGATCGACGGCCTGTACCTCATCGCGCACGGCCGCGTCGAGCAGTTCGGCGAGGGCAAGTTCGGCGACCGGTTCTCCGTGGGCGTCCTGGTCGACGGCGACCACTTCGGCGATGAAGTGCTCACCGAGTCCGGTCCCGTGTGGCGCAACGACGTCATCGCGGCCACACCGGTCACGGTGCTGGCGCTGCCGACCGGGGCCGTGGGCGAGCTCGTCGAGCGCATCCCGGAGCTCGCGGCGCACCTGGAGCAGTACCGCGCCGGGCGTTCGGCGAAGACGAACAAGCACGGCGAGTCGGCGATCGACATTGCGGTAGGCCACACCGGCGAGCCGGACCTGCCGACGACGTTCGTGGACTACGAGCTGAAGCCGCGCGAGTACGAGCTTTCGGTGGCGCAGACCGTGCTGCGCGTCCACACGCGCGTCGCCGATCTCTACAACCAGCCGATGAACCAGATGGAGCAGCAGCTCCGGCTCACCGTCCAGGCCCTCCGCGAGCAGCAGGAGGACCAGATGATCAACAACAAGGAGTTCGGGCTCCTGCACAACGCCGCGCTGAACCAGCGCATCCCGACCCGCTCGGGGCCGCCCACGCCGGACGACCTCGACGAGCTCATCTCCCGGCGCCGCGACACCCGCGTGATCCTGGCGCACCCCAAGGCGATCGCCGCGTTCGGGCGCGAGCTCAACAAGCGCGGGCTCTACCCGCCGCTGTCCTCGTTCGAGGGCGGCGAGGCCGTGGCGTGGCGGGGCGTTCCGGTGCTGCCGTGCAACAAGATCCCGATCACGTCGGCCGGTACGACCTCGATGCTGGCGATGCGCCTCGGCGAGGACAACCAGGGCGTCGTCGGCCTGCACCAGACCGGGCTGCCCGACGAGTACGAGCCGGGCCTCTCGGTGCGGTTCATGGGGATCGACGAGAAGGCCGTCATGTCCTACCTCGTGAGCGCCTACTACTCCGTCGCGGTCCTGGTCCCGGACGCGCTCGGCATCCTCGAACACGTCGAGATCGGACGCTGAGCATCCCGGGCGGCCGCCTCCGCACTCAGGCGGCCGCCCGGGCCACAGGGGCGTCCGCGCATCCGCGGCGACCCCTTGGACCCCACCGCGATCCCACCGCGATCCCCGCAGACCCCGCCGCCCAGGGAGGCCCCGCTTGACCGTCCTGACCGACCACACCGCCGCCCGCGAGGCCGTCGACGCCGGACTCCGCGCCGCCGCCGCCCGGCTCCCCGCGCCCGCCGCGCGCATCGCGGCCTACCACTTCGGCTGGACCGACGCCTCCGGCTCGCCCGTCCAGGCCAACTCCGGCAAGGCCCTGCGGCCGCTCCTGACCCTGCTGGCCGCCAAGGCGGTCGGCGGCGAGGACGCGTGGCGGCAGGCCGTCCCGGCGGCTGTGGCCGTCGAGATGGTCCACAACTTCTCCCTCATCCACGACGACATCATCGACCGCGACAGCCTGCGGCGGCACCGCCCGACCGCGTGGAAGGTCTACGGCGTCAACGACGCGATCCTCGTAGGTGACGCCTTGCACGCCTTGGCGTTCGAGGTCATCGCCGAGTCCGGCTGCGACAAGGTCCCGGCGGGCACGAACCTGCTCGCGCAGACCGTGCGGGCCCTCATCGAAGGGCAGCTGGCGGACACGCGGTTCGAGACGCGCGACCGGGTCGAGCTGGCCGAGTGCGTGGCGATGTCCGAGGCGAAGACGGCCTCGCTGATGGGCTGCGCGACCGCGCTCGGGGCGCTCTTCGGGGGCGGCACGCCGCAGCAGGTGGACGCGCTGCGGGACTTCGGGTTCCGGCTCGGGCTGGCGTTCCAGCACGTCGACGACCTGCTGGGGATCTGGGGCGACCCGGACGTCACGGGCAAGGCGGTCTACTCGGACCTGCGCAACCGCAAGAAGTCGCTGCCGGTGACGGCGGCGCTCGGCTCCGGGCACCCCGACGCGCCGGAGCTGGCGGCGATCTACAGCGCCAGCGGGCAGCTCACCGAGACCGAGCTGCGCCGGGCCGCCGACCTGGTCGAGGCCTGCGGGGGGCGGCAGGCGAGCCGCCGGTCGGCGGAGACGCTCACCGAGGCGGCGACGAACAGCCTCGGCGTGGAAGGACTCCGGGCCGAGGCCGTCGAGGAGCTGACGGGCCTGGCGGCGAGCACGGTCCACAGGGCTAATTGATGGCACGCCTTCGCCGGGTGCTGCTTCCCGCCCCGCGTTCTTTCTGCGCCGGTGTGGAGCGGGCGATCGAGATTGTCGAGCGGCTGCTTGAACAGCACGGACCGCCTGTCTACGTGCGCAACCAGATCGTGCACAACGCGCACGTGGTGGCGGACCTGGAGTCGCGCGGCGCGGTCTTCGTCGGCGAGCTCGACGAGGTCCCCGACGACGCGCTCGTGGTCTTCAGCGCCCACGGCGTGGCCCCGGCCGTCGAGCGGGAGGCGGCCGGGCGCGGCCTCGACACGGTCGACGCGACCTGCCCGCTGGTCGCGAAGGTCCACGCCGAGGCCAAGCGCGCAGCCGACAGCGGCGACACGGTGATCCTCATCGGACACGAGGGTCACGAGGAGGTCGTAGGCACTGTCGGGATCGCGCCAGACCGGACCCTCCTCGTCGGGAGCGCCGAAGAGGTCGCCGACCTGCGCGTCCCCGACACCGCCCGGCTCACCTACCTGAGCCAGACGACCCTGGCGGTGACCGAGGTCGAGACCATCGCCGAGGCCTTGAAGCGGCGCTTCCCGGCGATCAAAGGCCAAGGCGCCGATGACATCTGCTACGCCACGAGCAACCGCCAGGCGGCGGTCGCCGCCGTCGTGGACGAGGCCGATCTCGTGCTCGTGGTCGGCTCGGCGAACTCCTCGAACTCGAACCGCCTGGTGGAGCTGGCGAACGGCGCCGGGGTCGAAGCGCACCTCATCGAAGACGCCGCCGCCATCGACCCGGCTTGGCTGAGCGGCGCCGAGGCCGTGGCGGTGACCGCCGGGGCGTCGGCGCCCCCGCGCCTCGTCGACGAGGTCGTGCGGGCCCTCGCGGCCCTCGGCCCCATCGAGGTCATCGAACGAGTCCATACCCGTGAGACCCAGGAGTTCCTACTCCCCCAAAGGCTCCGCCCTCCTCAACTCCAGCGCCCCTGACCACTGCCGCCACTTTTCCCAACCCCTGGAAAAAAGAAAGGCAGCGCTCCCGCCTATCGCTAAGCTGAGCGGATGACAGTCAATATCCCTGGACTCCCCTTTCCCCTCGACTGGGAAGACGCCGTCGAGCCGCAGCACTGGCAGGTCACCGGGACCGGCCTCGAAGCGACCGCCGATCCCGGCACCGACTGGTACGTCTACGCCCCCGCGCCCGCGAGCCACGCCCCGACCACCGGCGCCCGCCTGCTCGGCCTGCCGCCCGAAGGCGACTGGCAGTTCAGCGCCCGCATTACCGTGGACTTCAACGGCAAGTACGACGCCGGAACCCTGTTCCTCCTCGCCGACGAGAGCCACTGGTCGAAGCTGTGCTTCGAGTACTCCCCCGACGAGCAGGGCATGGTCGTCTCGGTCGTCACCCGGGGCACCTCCGACGACGCCAACGCCTGGATCGTCGAAGGCGACACCGTCTGGATGCGCGTCAGCAGCGTCGGCGAAGGCTTCGCCTTCCACGCCTCGAACGACGGCCGGCGCTGGGAGTTCGTGCGCTGCTTCGGGTTCGGTGTCGACGGCCCGGTCAAGGCCGGGTTCGGCGTCCAGGCCCCGGAAGGCCAGGGCTGCAAGGTCCAGTTCAACGACGTCGTCTTCAAGCAGGCGACCCTCGCCGACCTCCGCAACGGCTCCTGACTGCATCTGACCGCCTCCTTTCTGACCTGCCGGCCCGGCCGCGCTCTACGCGGCCGGGCTTTTTCCGCTGGTGCCTAAGGGTTGTGGAAGACGAGTTCGGGCCAGGCCGGGTCGGGGCCTTCGAGGACCGGGGGTCCCTCGTCTCGGAGGTGGGTGTCGACGAAGCCGGTGACGAGGGCCCGGGCGATCTCGTTGCTGCGGTTGCCGTCGAGGTCGTCCTGGTTGAGCCCGGCCTGCTCGCCGAGCGGGCCGAAGTCGGTCATAGAGCTGTGGGTGGTGCCGGTGACGGAGATCCAGCGCTTCCAGCCGTCGAGCTTCTTCCAGGCCTTGTCCCAGGTGTCGTCCTGGCCAGGCGAGCCGTGGTCGTCGCCGCCGCCGACCATCATGAAGGGCCGGTCGAGCTTGTGCGGTTCGAGGGCGAAGAAGGTGCCGTCGAGGTTGAACCCGGCGTCGAAGCGGTCGTCGGCGTGCATCGCGCGGTGGCTGCTCGCGCCGCCGATCGAGTGGCCGCCCACGGCGATCCGCTCGGCGTCGATGATGCCCGCGTCCTCCCAGGCCGCGTCGTCTCCGGTGAGTTCGTCGAGGACGAAGGAGAGGTCGACGGCCCGGTTCGGCACGAGCGTCTGGTCGTCGAGGTCGTCCTGCTGGCAGGTGAGGCACTCGGTGGTGCGGCCGCCCGGGAAGGTGATGGGCGCTTCGTAGGTGTGGCCGACAGTCGCCACCGCATAGCCTTGGCTCGCAAGCTCTTCGGCCATGCCCGTGAGGGTGGCGCGGGGGAACGAGAAGCCCGGTGAGAGCACGACGAGCGGCAGCGTGCCGTCGTCGGCGAGCGGTTCGGCGTCGAGCACCGAGTTCGTTTCTACTGAGGCTAGGAGTTCGCCGGGGAGGTTGAGTTGCGCGCCGAAGAGCGCGCCTTCCTCAGCCGTCATGTACGGCGCCGTCTCGCCTTCGGTCTCGGCGGTCGGGTACCACATGGAGACCATGAGTTCCCGGTCCTGTTCGGGCACCCAGACATCGGGGCGGCCTTCGTCGACGAGGTGGAGCCGGGTGGTGCCGGTGGCGAACTCGCCGCCGGGCTCGGGGATCGCCAGCGCGGGTGCGGCGGCGGGCGGGTCGGCGGGTTCGGCTTGGGCGGTGTGGACGGCGGCTGCGGTCGTTCCGGCGGCGACCGCGAGGGCGGTGGCGCCGAGGAGGAGGCGTTTCGCTTGGCGTCGCAAGTGGAGTTCCAATCGGTCGGTGGTGCGGGTCCGTTTCGGCCCGCATCATCAACTCTGGCGGTTGGAGTCCTTGCTGCCATGGGTATTTCGACCGAAGTCGTATAGGTCTTTAGACCGGTTTTCAGCGCCTTCACCCCTGACGAAAGTCAGGGGTGAAGGGTGAACATAGTGGTCAGGGGGTGGTCGTCAGCGGCGGGGCGGCCGGGGCGATCTTGACGGCGCAGACCTTGAACTCGGGCATGCGGCTGATCGGGTCGAGCACGTCGGAGACGGCGGCGTTGGCGTTCGCGGCGCCGGGGAAGTGGAAGGGGCTGAACACGGTGTCCGGCCGGATGTCGGCGGTCAGGCGCGCGGGCGCGGTGTAGGAACCGCGCCGGGAGGTGATGCGGACCCAGTCGCCTTCGCCGATGCCGTGGCGCACAGCGGTGTCGGGGTGGATCTGGAGGAACTGCTCGCTGTCGGGTCCGTCGAGGGAGCCGATGAGGCGGGTCTGCGCGCCCGACTGGTACTGGGTGAGCACGCGACCTGTTGTGAGGTACAGCGGGTAGGAGCGGTCGCGGCGCTCGGCCGGGTGGCGGTGGTCGACGGCGATGAACTTCGCGCGCCCGTCCGGGGTGGGGAACTTGAAGTCGGCGAACATGCGCGGCGTGCCCTCGTGGTCGGGGCTGGGCACCGGCCACTGGAAGGTCTGCTCTTCAAGGCGCTCATAGGAGACGCCGGAGTAGTCGGCCTTGCCTCCGGCGGAGGCGCGGCCCAGTTCCTCGAAGATCGCTTCGGGGTCGGTGGAGTACGAGCCGGGCGCGTCGAGGCGGGCGGCGAGCTCCTTCATGATCCACAGGTCCGAGTGGACGCCGTCGGGGGCGCCGCGCAGGGACTTGCGGCGGATGATGCGGCCTTCGAGGTTGGTCATCGTGCCGTCCTCCTCGGCCCACTGCGTGACCGGGAGGACCACTTCGGCGAGGCGCGCGGTCTCGGACATGACGAAGTCGAGCGAGACGAGGCAGTCGAGGTCCTTGAGGCGGTCGGCGACGCGCGTGGCGCGCGGGGCCGAGACGACCGGGTTGGAGCCGAGCACGAACAGCATCTTCACTTCGTCGCCGCATTTGCGCAGCAGCTCGACTGCGGAGACGCCCGCGCCCGGGATGATCTCGGGGTCGACGCCCCACACGGCCGCGACGTGCTCGCGCGCCGCCGGGTCGGTGATCATGCGGTAGCCGGGGAGCTGGTCGGCCTTCTGGCCGTGCTCGCGCCCGCCCTGGCCGTTGCCCTGCCCGGTGATGCAGCCGTACCCGGAGCTGGGCTTGCCGGGCAGGCCGAGCGCGAGCGCGAGGTTGATCCAGGCGGTGACGGTGTCGACGCCCTTCGCGTGCTGCTCGGAGCCGCGCGCGGTCAGGATCGCGGTCTTCTTGCCGGCCATGAGGCGGGCGGCGGCGTACAGGTCGGGGACGGAGACGCCCGTGATGCGCTCGACGAACGCGGGCCAGTACCCGGCGGCGGTCTGGCGGACCTCGTCGAAGCCGTTCGTGTGCGCCTTGATGTAGTCGTGGTCGAGGTAGCCCTGCTCGATCGCGATGTGCAGCAGCCCGTTCGCCAGCGCGAGGTCGGTGCCGGGGGCGGGCTGGAGGTGCAGCTGCGCCTGCTCGGCGGTGGCGGTGCGGCGCGGGTCGATGACGATGAGCTCGGCGTTGGTGAGGAACCGCATGAGCGGCGGCATGGTCTCGGCCGGGTTGGCGCCGACCAGGACGATCACGTCCGCGTCCTGCAAGTCCTCCTTCGGGAACGGCAGGCCGCGGTCGACGCCGAAGGAGCGGTTGAGGGCCCCGGCGGCCGAGGACATGCAGAACCGGCCGTTGTAGTCGATGTGCTTGCTGCCCAAGGCGAGGCGGGTCCACTTGCCGAGCTGGTAGACCTTCTCGTTGGTGAGGCCGCCGCCGCCGAAGACGCCCACGGCGTCCTTCCCGTGCTCGGCCTGCACCGCGCGGATCTTCGCCGCGACGTGGTCGAGGGCGGTCTCCCACGAGACGGGCTCGCCGTGCAGGAGCGGCGAGGTGAGCCGCTCGGGGTGGTCGAGCAGTTCGGGGGAGGTCCAGCCCTTCTTGCACATGCCGCCGCCGCGCGGCGAGGCCGTGACCTTGCCTTCGGTGTCCTCTTCCAGCCGCATGCCGCACTGCAGCGCGCAGTACGGGCAGTGGGTGTCGGCGGTGCGGACGACAGGGAGGGCGGCGCGAACGGTCATGCGCCGAGTGTGACCGCGCGGCGTTTCGACGTCACGTGAGCAATGTTTCCGGAATGCTAAGTGGCCCGCAATCGTCAGTGGGAGACGATTGCGGGCCGTGGGGCTGGACGGCGACGCTGCCGCGGTGTCGTACTGGGTCAGACCTTGGCGTACGCCAGGCTCGGGACCTTCTCCACGAGGACCGTGCGCTGGTAGCACCACCAGTTGATGACCAGGAAGACCGCATAGGCTCCGACGAACACCCACATGGCGGGGACGACCGAGCCGGTCTGCTCGTTGGCGATGCGGAAGCCCTGGTTGATGAGGAACCCGCCGAAGGCGCCGATCGCGGAGATCCAGCCGAGGGCCGCGGCGGTGAGCTTCTTGGCCTGGACGACCTCGGTCTCGCTGGCCTGGCCTCCGGCCGCGGCGTGGGCTTCGGCCTGGAAGATCGCCGGGATGGACCGGTAGGTCGAGCCGTTGGCCATACCGCTCATCAGGAACAGCACCATGAAGGCGACGAAGAACAGCGCGAACGAGCCGGTGTTGATGCCCCAGATGGCGCCCATCGCACCGGCGCCCATGAAGACCAGCGCAGTGCTGGTGATGGGGGCGCCGCCCCATTTGTCGGCGAGCCAGCCGCCGAAGGGCCGCACGACCGAGCCGACGAGCGGGCCGAGCGCGGCGATCCACAGGGACTGGAACTCCGGGAAGGAGAGCTTGATGACCAGGGGGAACGCGAACGAGTAGCCGATGAACGAACCGAACGTGCCGATGTAGAGGACGCTCATGATCCAGGTGTGGCCTCGCGTCAGCGCGGGCAGCTGCTCCTTGATCGAGGTGCGCGAGACCGAGAGGTTGTCCATGAAGCGCCAGGCCATGACCGCGGCGAACAGGCCCAGGACCATCCACAGGATCGGCACGTTCTGCAGGAAGATGTTCTTCCCGGCCTCATTGACGCCCTGGGAGGCCCCGGCGACGCCGGCGACGATCAGGAACGGGCCGATGAACTGCACGGCCGGGACGCCGATGTTGCCGCCCGCGGCATTGACGCCCAGGGCCGAACCGCGGTAGCGCTCCGGATAGAAGTAGGAGATGTTCGCCATCGACGAGGCGAAGTTGCCGCCGCCGAACCCGGCGGTGATCCCCGCGACGATGAACAGCCAGTACGGGGTCCCGGGGGTCATGACGCAATAGGCCAGGAGCGCGGTCGGGATGACCAGGAGCGCCGCCGAGATGACGGTCCAGTTGCGCCCGCCGAAGATCGCCACGGCAGCCGTGTAGGGAATGCGCAGGAAGGAGCCCACGAGGTTGGGCACCGCGGTGAGCCAGAACAGTTGGCTGACGGTGAAGTCGTATCCGGCCACGGCCAGGTACGGGGTGATGATGCTGAACATCACCCACACCGAGAAGCCCAAGTGCTCGGCGAGCACTGACCAGATCAGGTTGCGTCGGGCGACCTTGCGGCCGGTCGACTGCCAGAAGGCTTCGTCGTCCGGTCGCCAGTCGGTGATCCATCCCTTGCGGGCGGGGGGTGCGGATTGCGTCAAGGTCGCTGTCATGCCGCTACCTTCCGCGAGCGGCGTTGCTGGGTTGTGCGGCACCTGTACCGGCGCGATGAAGTTCGCCTCACGGTTCTGTTACGGAGGGTGTGAACGGAATGCCACCACCGCCGTAGCCGCCTCGTACACCCGTAAGGCGAGAACCCCGTCACAACGGGCCATGGCATAGCGTTAGCGGCTATGGACGCCGCCATCGAGGTCGCCGACCTCCGCAAGACCTACCGCGGCCGCAGGACCGGCGAGGTCCGAGCGGTCGACGGCGTGAGCTTCCGCGTCGAGCGCGGCGAGTTCTTCGGCATCCTCGGCCCCAACGGGGCCGGGAAGACCACCACCCTCGAGATCGTCGAAGGCCTGCGCAGACCCGATTCCGGGACCGTGCGCCTGCTCGGCCGCTCGCCGTGGCCGCACTCCCCCGAGCTGACCGGCCGCCTCGGCGTGCAGCTCCAGGCGTCGGCGTTCTTCGAGTTCCTGACCGCTAAAGAGCAGATCGAGACGTTCGCGGAGCTGTACGGCGCGACGAAGGCCCGCGCGGCCGAGATGCTGGAGACCGTGGGCCTCGCCGAGCACGCGGACGTGCGCTGCGAGAAGCTCTCGGGCGGCCAGCAGCAGCGGCTCTCCATCGCGTGCGCGCTCGTGGGCGACCCCGAGCTCGTCTTCCTCGACGAACCGACCGCCGCCCTCGACCCGCAGGCCAGGCGGAACCTGTGGGACCTCATGCGCTCGATCAACGCGGAAGGCCGCACCGTGGTGCTCACGACGCACTACATGGAGGAGGCCGAGGCGCTGTGCGACCGGGTCGCCATCATGGATGCCGGGAAGATCCGCGCGATCGACTCCCCTGCCGGTTTCGTGCGCGACCTCGACGCCCCCACGAAGATCACCGTGGCGGCCGGGCAGCTCAGCGGTGAGCGCATCGAAGCGCTCGCGGCGGGCGAGACCGTGACGGCCGACGAAGCGACAGTCGTCTTCGAGACCCGCGACCCGCGCAAACTCCTGACCGAACTGGCATCGGACGGGGCCCTGGAGGGCCTGTCGGTGCGCACCGCGAACCTGGAGGACGTCTTCTTGCACGTGACCGGACGGGAGTGGCGCGGATGAGCACCGGGACGATGGCGGCCGCGAACATCGAACGCAAGCGCGGCAGCGCGTACCTGAGCCTTGTCAAGGCACTGGGGCGCGGCTGGCTGCGCGACCGCAGCCAGGTGTTCTTCACGATCCTCCTGCCGCTGATGTTCATGGTGCTGCTGGCGAGCGTGTTCGGCTCGGGCGACACCGCGGCCTCGCGGATCGTCGCGGTCGGCGACGTGGCGGTGCTCGACGGCGCCGACCCGGACGAGTTCGCGGTCACCGAGGCAGCCGACCTGGACGAGGCGCTGGCGATGCTGCGCGACGGCGACGCCGATGCGGCGGTCGTCCAGGACGGCGACACGGTGCGCATCTACCCGTCGGCGACGAACTCGACTTCGGGCGCGATCGCGGAAGGCAAGCTCGCGGCGCTGATCGACGACGTGAACGTCGAAGTACTCTCGGCGGCGGCCCCGCACGAGCCGGTGCTGGTCACCGAGGTCGAAGAGGCCGACGGCGGCGCGCTCAAGCCGATCCAGTACCTCGCGCCGGGCATCCTCGCGTGGGGCATCGCGATCACGGGCGTGTTCGGCGCGGCCGGGACGATCGTGGACTGGAAGCGCGACAAGCTGCTGCGGCGCCTGCGCCTGACGCCCGCGTCGGTGGGCACGTTCCTGGGCGCGAAGGTCTCGGTCATGCTGATGGTCGCGCTCGGGCAGACCGCCGTGTTCCTCGCGGTGGCGGCCTTGGGCTTCGGTCTGCAGCTCTCGGCGTGGACGTGGTTCGCGGCGCCGCTCGTGCTGCTGGGGACGCTCGCGTTCATCGCGATGGGCGTGGTCATCGGCGGTATCGCGCAGACCAGCCCGGCAGCGGCGGGGCTGAGCAACCTCGTGACGATGCCGATGGCGTTCGTCTCGGGCGCGTTCTACCCGCTCGCGCTCTCGCCGCAGTGGGTGCAGACGATCTCGTACGTCTCGCCGATGCGGTACCTCAACGAGGCCCTGCAGTCGGTCGTGGTCTACGGCGAGCCGCCGACGGCGGTGCTGCCGCAGATCGGGTTCCTCGCCGCGTTCGCGGCAGTCGTGGCCC
The DNA here is from genome assembly GCF_055586545.1 of Glycomyces sp. NPDC050141. NCBI lineage: Bacteria > Bacillati > Actinomycetota > Actinomycetes > Glycomycetales > Glycomycetaceae > Glycomyces > Glycomyces sp. NPDC050141. Next base: position 91,898 of record NZ_JBVJHZ010000010.1, read on the forward strand.
TGTTCTCCTGGAAGACCTTTAAGTTCGACGAGCTGTGAGGACCGCGTCGTAGACGTCCCTGCGGCTGACGCCGTATCGGACGGCGACCTCTTTCATCGCGGTCTTGTGGTCGGTGCCTGTGGCTTCCAGCGCGGCGACGGCGGCGGCCATCGCCTCCGGGGTCGCCTCGCTCGCGTCGGGTCCGGTCCAGCCGGAGACGACGAGGGTGATCTCCCCGCGCGGCGGGTCGGCCTCCGCGCCCGCTGCGAGTTCGGCCAGGCCGCCGCGGCGGACCTCCTCGTGGGTCTTCGTGAGCTCGCGGCACAGCGCCGCGGGCCGGTCATCGCCGAACGCGGAGGCCATGGCGCGCAAGGTGTCCTCGACGCGCCGCGGGGACTCGAAGAACACCATGGTCCGCTTCTCTTCGGCGAGTTCAGTGAAGAGACGCCTGCGCTCGCCGTCCTTGCGGGGCGCGAAGCCCTCGAAGCAGAACCGGTCGCACGGCATGCCCGAAAGCGCCAGGGCGGTCGTGACGGCGCTCGCGCCCGGCGCGCAGGTCACCGCGATACCGGCGTCGATCGCGGCCTTGACCAGCCGGAAGCCCGGGTCGGAGACGGAGGGCATGCCGCCGTCGGTGATGACGGCGACCCGCTTTCCGTCGTACAATTGTTCGATAAGCCCTGACGTTTTGCCCGCCTCGTTCGCCTCGAAATACGACGTGATCTGCGCAGTGGGAACGACATCCAGTTCGCTGAGGAGCCGCCGGAGCCGCCGGGTATCCTCTGCGGCGATGACGTCGGCGCGGGCCAGCTCGGTCCGGAGCCGAGACGAGGCGTCCTCCGGATTTCCCAGGGGCGCACCGAGAAGCACCAAAACGCCAGTTGAAGATGTCGACATCGGGCCAGTATCCCCCATAGCCGCAGCTGGGGTCCGGGCTCGGTGAGCGTGTCGCGACGGGCCGCACATGCAGGATGCCGAACCAAGCTGTCGGGTACCGGACATTGGCCTTACGCGTGAGCGAACGGTAACGGATACTCATAGTCATGGCGACGCTCGCGAGCCATACCTAGTACCGACATCACAGGCGACATAACGCTAACCGCACCCTCTAACCCAGTGGAGGCCGCCTTGTCCGTGATCCTCAGAGTCGGAGCGGCGATCGCCGTTCTCATCCTCGGTTACTTCGTTCTCGGATTCATAGCGGACCACTGGGCCTGGTTCGCCTCCATAGCGATCCTGTTGGGCGGCACCGCACTCGCCGGCTGGATCCTGTTCCGCAGCCGCGGGCACGAGCACCGCGACCGGGCCGTCGCCCTCGAACGCCAGACCCTCATGCGCAGCGTCGACAAGATGAACATCCCGGCCTTCGACGCCATGGCGGGCCAGCTCCTGGTCGGCCTCGACGCCAAGCGCGTCAAGAAGTTCGGCCACCGCAAGAACGACCTCGGCTGCAACTTCGTCGTCACCTTCAACAACGGCCAGCGCATCATCGTGCGCGCCAAGAAGGACGACAAGACGCTGCGTCGGCGCAACGGCTACCGCAACATCCAGGTCCTCGGCGGCGACATCAAGGCCCGCTGGGACTGCGACGCGGGCGTCCTCATCACCAACGCCAACCTGCACTGGATGCACCACGCCGCGCGGAACGAGGCCGTCGCCGCGCAGCTGGGGGTCCTGATCGTCGACCGCGAGCGCCTCGCGGAGTGGATCGACACCGGTGTGGCCCCGCCGGAACTGCGTCCCACCCGCCCCGCGCTCGAACCGAGCGCGAGCACCGCGGCGCAGTGACCCCGATGCGTCGTGGCGTCGTGATCGCGACACGGCGCCATGGCACCTGCTGACGAAGCGGACGCGGCCCCGAGCTTGAAGCTCGGGGCCGCGTCCGCGTTCGGTTAGGAAGCGGCGAGGGTGGCCGTGGTCTCGGCCTCCTGCTCGTCGCGGGTGTAGGTGATGGCAACCTCGGTGCCCGAGGAGGTGCCCTGGACGGCGGCGACCACTTCGGACGCGGTGGTGACGGTGGTGCCGTCGATCGCGGTGATCACGTCGCCCTCCTGGAGCCCGGCCTCCGCAGCCGGGGAGCCGCCTTCGACGCTGAGGACCATGGCCCCGTTGCCGTCGGTGTCGGCCACCGAGACGCCGAGGTAGCCCTGCTCGACCGAGCCGTTCTGGATGAGCTGCTCGACGGTGTCCTTGACGGTGTTGGACGGGATCGAGAAGCCCAGGCCGATCGAGCCGGAGTCGGTGGTGGCGATGGCAGTGTTGATGCCGATGAGCTCGCCGTCGCCGTTGACGAGGGCGCCGCCGGAGTTGCCGGAGTTGATGGCCGCGTCGGTCTGGATGAGGCCGCTCAGGGTCGAGCTGGACTGCTGCCCGAAGCCCTGGGACTCCTCGCTGGAGACGGTCATGGACCGGTCGAGGGCGGAGACGATGCCGGTGGTCACGGTGCCTTCGAGGCCGAGCGGCGAGCCGATCGCGACGGCCACGTCGCCGACCTGGACGGCGCTGGAGTCGGCGAAGGTGACCGGCGTGAGGTCGTCGACGCCGTCGACCTGGATGACCGCGAGGTCCTGGGTCGAGTCGGTGGCCACGATGGACGCGGTGGCGGTGGTGCCGTCCGAGAAGCGGACCTCGACGGACTGCGCGCCGTCCACGACGTGGTTGTTGGTGACGATGTAGCCGTCCTTGGAGTACACGACGCCCGAGCCTTCGGCGGCGTCAGTGACGATGGTGACCACGGAGGGGCTGACCTTGTCGACGATCTCGGTGTAGGTCATGCCCGAGCCGGCGTCCATCGAGACGGACTGGACAGTGGTGGTGCCGCCGTCGCTGTCGTTGAGGAACCAGCCCGCGACGCCGCCCGCACCGCCTGCGAGCAGGGCCAGTGTCAGCGCCCCGGCCACGAGCCTGCCGCGGCCGCGCGGCTTGTACGGCGCGGCGACGGGTGCGCCAGGCTGCTGGTACATCGGCGGGACGGGAGCCCCGGGCTGCCAGGCGGGGGCGGACATGTGCGGCGCCCCGGCGGGTGCCGGAGCGGGCGTGCCCGCCAGGACCTGGGTGTGGTCGGAAGGAAGCTGTTCAGCGGGTGCCTGCTGCGCAGCCGCCGCGTACGGCTGGAACTGCGGGTCCGCGGCGGGCGCGCCGATGACGGCGGTGTCGCCCGCGGCGGGCGCGGTGGCCGGGGGCAGGCTCGCGGCCTGCGGCTCGGCGTTCAGGGCGTCGGGCGCGGCGTCGGGGGTGCGAGGCCCGTCGGGGCCCTGCGGTTCGGTCCCCTCGGGGCCCTTGGTGCTCTCAGTGCTGCTCATGTACGGAAGCATGCCGGGCCCAGCTCTCGGCCCGCTGGTAAAACGCCTTAAAACCCTTTAATGATCCGCGACCGGTCCAGGAGCGGGCGCACTGGTCAGAGGGGTCGGGCCCGCTCCGGCGGGCGCGCGGGACATCGACGTACTTTAAAGCTTTCCAAGGTTCCCTAGTCGGATTGCGGTTCGGCCGTGAGGATCACGGTGAACGCCGTGCCCTCGCCGGGCTCCGAGGCGACCTGGACGGTCCCGCCGTGGGCCTTGACGATCGCGGCCACGATCGCGAGGCCGAGGCCCGAGCCGGGGTGGGCGACCGAGCCGGAGCGGAAGAACCGCTCGAAGACCCGTTCGGCGGTCTCGGGGGTCATGCCGGGGCCGTCGTCGGCGACGGTGAGGCGCACCGAGTCGTCCTCGGCGGCGACCTCGACGGCGATGTGCGTGCCCGCCGGGGTGTGCCGGACCGCGTTCGACAGGAGGTTGTCGAGGACTTGGCGCATCCGGGCCCTGTCGGCGGCGACCACAGTGGAGTTGCCGGGGACGCTGGTGAAGCGGAACTCGTGGTCCTCGGCGGTCACCGCGTGCGCCGCGACGGCCTCGTGGCCGAGCACGGCCAGGTCCACCGGCTCGGTCTCGACGGGTCGCTCCTGCCCGAGCCGGGCCAGGTGCAGCAGGTCGCCCACGAGCAGGCCCATGCGCTTGGCGGCCTCCTCGATCTGCCCGATGTACTGCTGCCGGTCGGCCTCGGGCATCTGCGGGTTCGTGCGCACGAGCTCGGCGTACCCGCGCACGCTCGTCAGCGGCGTGCGCAGCTCGTGCGAGGCGTCCGCGATGAACTCGCGCATCCGCTCCTCGGAGTCGTGCGCGCGCTGCTCGGACCATTCGCGGGCGCGGATCGCACCCTCTACTTTGGTCAGCATCGAGTTGATGGCCCGGCCGACCCGGCCCACCTCGGTGTTCGGGTCGTGGTCGGGCACGCGCCGCGAGTAGTTCCCGGCCGCGATCATCGCCGCCGTGTTCTCGATCTGCCGCAGCGGCGACAGGCTCGCGCGCACCAGGCCCACGCCGATCGCCGCGAGCCCGGCGAGGACGCCCGCGCCGATGAGCAGGTCGACCCACACGAGCCCGGCGACGGTCTTGTCGAAGTGCGAGAGCTTGTAGGAGAGCACGTAGTACGCGTCCGGGTCGAGGTCGTGCTCCTCGGGCTCGTAGTCGGGGTCCTTGCTGCCCACTTCGGAGCCCGGCAGGCCCAGCACCCGCCAGCGCGTCGCGCCGTCCGCGCTGAGCGCCGTGAACGCCTCGCCGTTCGCCGCCGCCACCTGCCCGTAGTCGAACACCGGCAGGTCGGCGAGGTAGCTCGTCCGGTCCTCGCGGGCTCCGTCCGGGTACACCACGCTGAGGACGTACTGCTCGGGACTCAGACTCGGGGACTCTTCGGCGTCCTCATCGCTCAGGGGCCCCATCGTGGCGGGCTTCCAGCCGGTCAGCTGGGTCTTCAGCTCGTCGTCGACCGTGCCGAGGAAGTAGGAGTGCAGCGCGAGGATCGTGGAGACGCTGATGAGGCTGAGGGAGCCCGCCACGAGGACGAGCACGGCCGCGGTGAGCCGGACCCTCAGCGGCGTCCGGTCCCACTTGTCGCGGACGCCCTCGAAGACGCGAGGCGCGCTCAACGATGCTGCTCCCGCAGGACGTAGCCGATGCCCCGGAGGGTCTGGATGAGTTTGGGCTCCCCGGTGTCGATCTTGCGCCGCAGGTACGACACATAGGACTCGACGATGCCGTCGTCGCCGCGGAAGTCGTAGCGCCACACGTGGTCGAGGATCTGGGCCTTCGACAGCACGCGCCCGGCGTTGATCATGAAGTAGCGCAAGAGCTTGAACTCGGTCGGCGAGAGCTGCACGGCCTTGCCCGAGCGCCACACCTCGTGCGTCTCCTCGTCGAGCTCCAGATCGGCGTACTGCAGGCGCGAGGGCCGGGGCAGCTCCCCGGAGGAGCGGCGCAGCACCGCGCGGATGCGCGCCACGACCTCCTCGAGCGCGAACGGCTTGGTGATGTAGTCGTCCCCGCCCACCGAGAGGCCGGTGACGGTGTCGGCGGTGTCGTCGCGGGCCGTGAGGAACAGCACCGGGGTGTGGTCCGAGCCCGAGCGCATGCGGCGCACGACCTCGAACCCGTCGAAGTCGGGGAGGTTCACATCGAGCACGACCAGGTCGGGGCGGTGCCGGGCGATCGAGCGGAGGGCCTCGTCACCGGTGCCGACGCCGTGGACGGCGAAGCCCGCGTACCGCAGCGACGTGGACAGGAGCTCGCAGATGTTCTCGTCGTCCTCGACGACGAGCAGGGTGGCCTCGGTCTCGGCGTTCGGCTGGCTAGTCGAAAGCGGCATGGGCCTCTCACAGGTTCGGCGGTCAAGCGCAGGTCACGGGTGGTTGTGAAGCATACGCCCGCGGCCGGGACGTGCCAAGCGGTCCGGATCCGGTACCGGTTCGCCCGTGACACTGCGCACTCGAACAGAACACGTTCGAGTGACCTTTATCTGCGGTGTGTGGGGCTATGCGGGAAACTGGCGCGCGCGAACTGTTTTCCGTCGTACCGGTCGGATAGACTTTGTGTCGCAGCCGAGCACGTGACGTGCTCGGGACCCTACCGAATCAGGTGAGTTCATGACGCTGTCAATCGAGACCGCCACGACCGACGCCGGGGTCGTCACCGTCGAGCTTGCAGGCGAAGTCGACTACGCGACCGCGCCGCAGATCCGCGAGACGATCACCAACGCCCTCGAAGCAGGCGGAGCCACCGCCATCCGGGTCGACGTCGCCAAGGTGACGGTCCTCGACTCCACCGGTATCGGCACCATCGTGGTGGCCTACCGCATCGCCCGCGAGATGGGCGTCGCGCTGGCCGTCGTCAACCCCAACCGCTTCATCACCCGCCTGTTCACCGTCGTCGGCGCCGAAGAGCTCCTCGAGGAGCCCACCGAGACGTTCTCGGGCAGGGAGCGCGCGGCCAGCTAGCCCCGCTCTCGGTACTTCAAGGCTTCGTTCGCGCCCCGGCTCAGCCGGGGCGCGGCCGCGTGTCAGGGCCCTGTTCCCCGCACATCGGGGCGCCTCCAGAAGTGCGAAACGCCGGTGTGGCGAACGAGACTTCCACACCTATCTGCCTGCTGCGCAGCACATTCACCGGGGCCTGAGTGACCGGCCCCGCAACGGCGTTACCGGTACTACACTTTTTCCTCCCCCCGGTTACCCTTGAGTCCGGGGACTGCCGTCCCCGTCCACGCAGCGTCAAAGAAGAGGCGATTCAGTCGTGTCGAGTGCGACTCCGGGCAATCAGTTGACCGATTTCGGTGCCAATGAATGGCTGGTCAACGAGATGTATGAGCGTTTCCGCGAAAACCCCGACAGCGTCAGCGCCGGTTGGCGCGAGTTCTTCGGCGGCGATCCGACGGGCGCATCCTTCAACGATGAGGGCGAGCGCAAGGCCGAGGAGGCACCCTCGGCGAAGCTTGCGAGCCGTCAATCGGACGAGCCCGCACCCGCCCCTGCCGTCGAGGTGAAACCCGAACCCGAGCCGGTCGTGCAGCCCGCTCCGGTCGCCGAGGTGAAGCCCGAAGTCAAGGCCGCTGTCGCTGCGTCGACCCCCGTTGCAGAACCCGCGAAGAAGGCAGAGCCCGTCGTGAACGAACCCGGCACCACCAAGCCGCTCAAAGGCGTCGCGGCCAAGGTGGCCCAGAACATGGACGCGTCCCTGGAGATCCCCACCGCCACGTCGGTGCGCGCGGTCCCCGCGAAGCTCCTGTTCGACAACCGGATCGTCATCAACAACCACCTCAAGCGCGGCCAGGGCGGGAAGGTCTCCTTCACCCACCTGATCGGCTACGCGCTGGTGCAGGCCGTCAAGGCCCACCCGGGCATGAACGCCTCCTACAAGGTGGTCGACGGCAAGCCGCAGCTGGTCACCCCCGAGGCGATCAACCTCGGCCTCGCGATCGACCTCGCCAGGCCCGACGGCACCCGCACGCTCGTCGTGCCGTCGATCAAGAACTGCGAGTCGATGGACTTCCGCGAGTTCTGGCAGGCCTACGAGGACCTGGTCCGCAAGGCCCGCAACAACAAGCTCACGATGGAGGACCACGCCGGGGCGACGCTGACGCTCACCAACCCCGGCGGGATCGGCACCGTCCACTCCGTGCCGCGCCTGATGAAGGGCCAGGGCCTCATCGTCGGCGTCGGCGCCATGGAGGTGCCCGCCGAGTTCGCCGGAGCCTCGGACGAGACCCTGTCCGACCTGGGCGTCTCCCGGATCATGACGGTCACCTCGACCTACGACCACCGCATCATCCAGGGCGCCGAGTCCGGCCAGTTCCTGGCGACCCTGCACAAGCTGCTGCTCGGCGACGGCTTCTTCGACGAGGTCTTCCGCTCGCTGCTCATCCCCTACGAGCCGGTCCGCTGGGTCCGCGACGTGTCGAAGACCCACGAGGGCCAGATCGACAAGAACGCCCGCGTCATCGAGCTCATCCACGCCTACCGCGTGCGCGGCCACCTCATGGCCGACACGAACCCGCTGCACTACGAGATCCGCCGCCACCCCGACCTGGACATCCTGTCGCACGGCCTCACCCTGTGGGACCTCGACCGGACCTTCCCCGTCGGCGGCTTCGCGGGCCAGCAGCGCATGAAGCTGCGCGAGATCCTCGGCGTGCTCCGCGACTCCTACTGCCGCCGCGTCGGCGTGGAGTACATGCACATCCAGGACCCCGAAGAGCGCGCGTGGATCCAGCGCCGCATCGAGGTCCCCTTCGAGAAGCCGAAGGTCCAGGAGCAGAAGCACATCCTCGGCCGCCTCAACGCCGCCGAGGCGTTCGAGACGTTCCTGCAGACGAAGTTCGTGGGCCAGAAGCGCTTCAGCCTCGAAGGCGGCGAGTCGCTCATCCCGCTGCTCGACCGCGTCCTGAACGAAGCCGCGGGCGCCGACATCGACGAGGTCGTCATCGGCATGCCGCACCGCGGCCGCCTCAACGTCCTCGCCAACATCGTCGGCAAGAAGCTCTCCAAGATCTTCACCGAGTTCGAGGGGCACATCGACCCCAAGAGCATCGGCGGCTCCGGCGACGTCAAGTACCACCTGGGCCTCACCGGCAAGTTCACCTCCCCCGACGGGCGCAACGAGACCGTCGTGTCGGTCGCGGCCAACCCGTCGCACCTGGAGGCCGTGAACCCGGTCCTCGAAGGCATCGTCCGCGCCAAGCAGGACCGCCTCAACCTGGGCGAGGACGGCTTCACCGTCATGCCCGTGGCGATCCACGGCGACGCGGCCTTCGCGGGCCAGGGCGTCGTCGCCGAGACCCTGAACCTCTCGCAGCTGCGCGGCTACCGCACCGGCGGCACCGTGCACGTGGTCGTGAACAACCAGGTCGGCTTCACCACCGCCCCGGCCCACTCGCGGTCCTCGCTGTACTGCACCGACGTCGCCCGCATGATCCAGGCGCCGATCTTCCACGTCAACGGGGACGACCCCGAGGCCGTGTGCGAGGTCGCGAAGCTCGCCTTCGCGTACCGGCAGCAGTTCAACAAGGACGTCGTCATCGACATGGTCTGCTACCGCCGCCGCGGCCACAACGAGGGCGACGACCCGAAGATGACCAACCCGCAGATGTACCAGGTCATCGACGGCAAGCAGTCCGTGCGCAAGCTCTACACCCGCGCGCTCATCGGCCGCGGCGACATCACGATGGAAGACGCCGAAGAGGCGCTCGCGGACTACCAGGCCCAGCTCGAACGGGTCTTCCGCGAGACCAAGGAGGCCCTGGCCGGGCAGACCGGCCCGCTCCCGTGGCGCCACCAGCCCGAGCCGGTCCACGACATCGACACCTCCGTCGACGCCGAGACCATCGCGATGATCGGCAAGGCCCACACCACGCTGCCGGAGGGCTTCGGCCCCCACAAGGCCGTGCGCAAGGTCCTCGAGAAGCGCAGCGAGATGTCCACTTCGGGCACCGTCGACTGGGCCTACGCCGAGACCCTCGCGTTCGGCTCGCTCCTCATGCAGGGCAAGCCGATCCGCCTCGCCGGCCAGGACTCGCGCCGCGGCACCTTCGTGCAGCGCCACGCCGTCGTCGTCGACCAGGCCACCGGCGCCGAGTACACGCCGCTGGCGCACCTCGGCGAGCAGGCCGCGAAGTTCTTCGTCTACGACTCGCTGCTCTCGGAGTTCGCCGCCGTCGGCTTCGAGTACGGCTACTCGGTCGAGAACCCCGAGATGCTCGTCCTGTGGGAGGCCCAGTTCGGCGACTTCGTCGACGGCGCCCAGACCATCACCGACGAGTTCATCTCCTCCGGCGAGGCCAAGTGGGGCCAGCACTCCGGCATCACGCTGCTGCTCCCCCACGGCCACGAGGGCGCGGGCCCCGACCACACCTCGGGCCGCATCGAGCGGTTCCTGCAGCTGTGCGCCGACGAGAACATGCGCGTCGTCAACTCCACGAGCCCGGCGAACTACTTCCACCTGCTGCGCCGCCAGTCGCTCGACCCGGTCAAGAAGCCCCTCGTGGTCTTCACGCCGAAGTCGCTGCTGCGCCACAAGGCCGCCGTCAGCCAGCTGGAGGAGTTCACCACCGGCCGCTTCCAGCCGGTCCTGCGCGACACCGCCGTGGCGAGCGGCCAGATCAGGGCCGAGAACGTCAAGCGCGTGCTCCTGTGCTCCGGCAAGGTCTACTACGACCTGGAGGCCGCCCGCCAGAACCGCGGCGTCACCGACACCGCGATCCTGCGCGTCGAGCAGCTGTACCCGCTCCCGGCCGAGGAGCTGAAGAGCGCCCTCGAGGCGTTCCCGAACGCGACCGACACCGCGTGGGTCCAGGAGGAGCCGGCGAACCAGGGCGCCTGGTCGCACATCGCCCTCAACCTGCTGGAGCAGCTCGGCGGGGTCCACCTGCGCCGCATCTCCCGCCCGGCCGCCGCCGCGCCGTCCACCGGCTCGCCGAAGGTCCACGAGGTCGAGCAGCAGGCGCTGGTCGACGTGGCGGTCCCGCAGCCGCAGTAGTCACGTAAAGCGAAATCGAAGCGGGGGAGGCCATCAGGCCTCCCCCGTTTTCGCGTGTTCCGTAACTTTACCGGTAACGTTTCGGCGTCAAGAAACTTTACGCATGTTGCAATATCGTTTTCTTCCGATGTCCGCCCTTGACCACCCTGATGAGAACGATAACAATGGCTCCACGGCCCGCCCTTCGAACGGCCGCCCCCACAAAGAATCACATTGGAGTGATGCATTGATGCCGAATCATCCCTCGCCCCCTGGCTCCGTCTCCAGAAGGGCACTCCTCACCGGCACGGCGGCGGCCGCCGGTCTCGGCCTGGCCGGCTGCGGCTCGGTCGCCGGAGGGCTGAGCGACAAGACCCGCGTGAAGCAGTGGAACCTCCTGGCCGGCGCCGACGGCGCGATCATGACCGAGATGCACGGCAACTTCTCGGCCGAGCACCCCGACATCGACCTCGAGGCCACCACCTTCGGCTGGGGCACCCCGTTCTACACCCGCCTCGTCATGGGCGCCTCCAGCGGCAACGCCTCCGACATCGCCACCATCCACCTCTCCCGGCTCAAGAGCCTCTCGCCCGACACGCTCATGGACCCCATCACCCTCGACGAGCTCAAGGGCCACGGGCTCAACCCCGAGGACTTCCCCGAGAAGATCTGGGAGAAGGCCTTCGTCGACGACGAGCTCTACGCCATCCCGCTCGACACCCACGCGCTCGTCAACTACTACAACCGCGACATCTGCGGCCAGGTCGGCGTCCTCAACCCCGACGGCACCCTCCTGGAGACCAGCAGCGTCGAGGAGTACTTCGACCTCCTCCGCGCTGTCAAGGAGGCCACCGGCCAGTTCGGCACCTCGCTCGACACCTTCGGCGGCTGGCGCCAGTTCTGGGCCTGGTACCGCCAGCAGGACGGCGAGATGACGTTCGGCGACGACGACTACGAGATGGATGACGACAAGGCGCTCGCGGCCATCGAGATCATGTACAAGATGGCCGAAGAGGGCCTGTGCCCCACCTTCGCCGACGGCGGCCAGTGCTCGGCCAACTTCGAGACCGGCGCGGCCGGGCTCGTCCAGGTCGGCAACTGGGAGATCAACCGCTTCAAGCTCTTCAACACGGACAACCCCGAGTGGTTCTCCATGACGGAGATGCCCTCGTTCTTCAACGGCAACCGGTACACCCAGGGCGACTGCCACGCCTACGTGCTGCCCTACCACAACAGCTGGGACCCGGCCGTCCGCGAGGCGACCCTCGAGTACGCCGCATGGATGCTGCAGCACAGCTTCCGCTGGGGCGAGGGCGGCGGCCACACCCCGGCCTACCTGCCCGTCACGGACAGCGCCGAATACCAGGCGCTGCAGCCGAACGCGGAGTACTCCGGCGTGGTCCAGAACGTCCAGTTCGACCCCGAGGCCTGGTTCTCCGGCTCGGCGGCCCGGATCTACGACGAGACCGGCTCGATCTTCAACCAGGTGTACGCGCTCGCGATGACCCCCGAGGACGCCCTGGCGCTCATGAAAGAGCGCATCGAGACCCTGCTCGCCCTCCCCTCGCCGGTCGACTGAACCGTTCAATTAGGACTTCTGATGACAGTTAAGACTGAGGCACCCCCGGTGCCGGCCGCGATGGTGCGGCCCCCTACCGCGAATACGAAGAAGCGGTCCTGGACCGGACTCTGGTTCGTCCTCCCCTTCGCCGCCTTCTACGCCCTCTTCCTGGTCTACCCGACCTTCCTGGGCCTCTACTACTCGTTCACCGACAAGAGCCTGACCGGCCGCGCCACCTCCTGGATCGGCCTGGACAACTGGGCCGAGGCCTTCGGCGACGAGCGCGCCTGGGCGGCGCTGAAGAACACCGCCGTGTTCACCCTCTGGTCGACCCCGATCCTGGTGGTCCTGGCGATCGTCTTCGCGCTCCTGGTCCACCGCGCCCGCCGGCTCGGCTGGTTCCTGCGCATGGCGTTCTTCGCGCCGTTCGTGGTCCCGGTCTCCGTGGTCACCATGATCTGGGTCTGGATCTACCAGCCCGACGGCGGCCTGCTCAACCACTACCTGCAGCTCCTGGGCATCCAGGACGCCGCCGCGCCGCAGATCTGGGTGCAGGGCGAGAACGGCGTGGCCATGTGGTCGGTCATCATCACGACCGTGTGGTGGACCGTCGGCTTCAACTTCCTGCTGTACCTCGCCGCGCTCCAGACGATCGACCCGAGCGTCTACGAGGCCTCCAGCATCGACGGCGCGAACTGGTGGCAGCAGCTGTGGCGGATCACCATGCCGCTGCTGAGCCGCACCACCGGCATGGTCGTCACCCTGCAGCTCATCGCTTCCCTGCGGATCTTCGACCAGATGTACATCATGACCGGCGGCGGCCCGAACCGCGAGACCGAGGTCGCGATCCACTACATCTACATCGCGGGCTTCGAGGGCTTCCGCATCGGCTACGCCTCGGCGCTGTCCTATGTGCTGTTCGTGCTCATCCTGATCATCTCCATCTTCCAGTTCCGGCTGTTCTCGAAGAAGGAGGACTGACATGACCGCAGTGCAAGAGAAGCCGACCGCCACGCAGACACGGACTGCCCCCAAGCGCCGCTTCAAGAGGCCCACCGTCGGCGCCGTCATCGTCTACGTCGCCGCGACCGTCCTCGCCGTGTTCTGGCTGCTGCCGCTGCTGTGGGCGCTGTCCACCTCGCTGAAGAACGAGGCCGAGGCCAGCCTCGGGCAGGACATCCACTGGTGGCCGCAGGACTGGTCGCTCGAGGGCTACAAGGTCCTGTTCGAGCGCGGCGACCACCTCACGTGGATGCTCAACTCGACGATCGTCTCGACGATCGTCACGGTCCTGACCCTGCTCCTGTGCATCCTGGCCGCCTACGGGTTCTCCCGGTTCGACTTCCCGGGCAAGAACATCATCTTCGGCGCGATCATCGCCGGCCTGATGGTGCCCGGGCAGGCGCTCATCATCCCGCTGTTCGACCTCGTCAACGCCCTCCACATGGGCGGGACCTACTGGGGCCTGGCGCTGCCGCAGGTCGTCGCCCCGGTCATGGTGTTCATCCTGAAGCGCTTCTTCGACGCGATCCCGCGCGACTACGAAGAGGCCGCGAAGCTGGACGGGGCCGGGCACCTGCGCATCCTGTGGAACGTCATCATGCCGATCTCGGGCCCGATCGTCGCGGCGGTCGCGATCTTCACGTTCATCGGCTCCTGGAACAACTTCCTGTGGCCGATGCTCATCGCGACCGACCCGTCGATGATGACCCTCCCGGTCGGCCTCCAGGCCGTCGCGGGCGGCTACGGCCTGTTCTACGCCCAGAACATGGCCGCCGCGATCCTCGGCGCGGCCCCGCTGCTCATCATCTTCCTGATCTTCCAGAAGCGGATCGTGGAAGGCGTGGCGGGCGTCGGCCTCAAGTAAGCGCACACAGCGAGCGGGGTCCGGCAGTAGCCGGACCCCGCTTCGCGTACCCCTCCCCCGAAATTCGCTTCCTAGAAGATCCCGTCACTGACGAGGCAGGAGGCCGGCGTGTACCCGACCGTGTCGCCGTGGCGGACGTGAATCCACTCGGTCTCCCATTCCAGGCCCTTGCAGCCCAGGGACTTCTCGCCCTTGGTGGACGTGCACGACCCTTCGATCTCGGTGTCGTTGAGCAACCGCGCGAGGCGACGCGAGGTCCAGTCGGTCTCGGTGAAGATCGAGACCCCGAACGTGGCGTCCACGCGGTACTTGCAGAGGAAGAGCTGCTCGTCGGTCCAGCCCTCCGAGAGGATCGCCCGCTGCGCACTGATCGGATGCGCCTCGGTCCCCGAGACCTCCACGCCTCCCGTGGTCTCGGACGCGGCGCTCTCGCCGCTCCTGGCCAGTGCGATGGCGACGACCATGATGGCGGCCGCGATCGCGACTCTGATCAGGAGCTTCTTGGTGACGACCCACGTGCTCCCGGCGGCGGCCTTGACCCCGCCCTTGACCCGACCCATTACTGACATGGCCGCTCTCCCCCTTGTGCAACCCCGAACCTATTCGGTGGTGACATCCATTACAGGGTGAACGCAGGCGGGCCCGCCCGTAGTGCGAACCCGCCAGAAACCGGCTCCAGTGTCGTACTTACGACGCTGGGCTTCATTCGTTGGTGATGACGACCTTGCCGAAGGCCTCGCCGGAGTGGAGGCGGCGCAGCGCCGATTCGGCGTCGGCGAGCGTGAAGGTGGAGTCGATGACGGGCTTGACCTCCCGTTCGGCGCAGAAGCGGATGACTTCGACCAGTTCGTCCCGGGTGCCCATGGTCGAGCCGAGGATCTCCAGCTGCTTGAAGAAGACGTGCCGCATGTCGACATCCGCGATAGGCCCCCCGGTCACGCCGCAGCTGACGAGGCGCCCGCCGGGCTTGAGGGACTTGACCGAGTGCTCCATGACCGGCGCGCCGACCGAGTCGATGACGACGTCCACGCGCTCGGGCAGGCGGCCCCCGGCCTCGACCGGGACCGCGCCGATCGCCTCGGCCTGCTCGCGGCGCTCGGGGCTGCGGCCGGTCGCGTAGACGCGCGCGCCGAGGGCCTTGGCGAGCAGGATCGCGGCTGTGGCGACACCACCGCCGGTGCCCTGCACGAGCACCGCGCCCTGGGCAGGCAGGCGCCCGCGGGTCGTCAGCATCCGCCAGGCGGTAAGGAACGTAGTAGGCAAGCAGGCAGCCTCAGCGGCCGACCACCCGTGAGGAGCCGGAACAAGGTTCCGGTGAGGCACCGCGACAGATTCAGCAAGCGTCCCGGGATAGAACTCCGAGAGCAGGGTCCGCTTGGGGTCCAAGGTCTCATCGTGGAGCGAAGCGTCCGCGATCACCGGGTAGATCACCACGTGGCCGCCGCTCTCGGTGCGCCCCACGGCATCGGTGCCGAGGATCATCGGGCACTGGTCGGCACGAAGGCCCACACCCGCGAGCGACCACAGGTCGTGGTGGTTGAGGGAGGCCGCCGCGAGGGGCACGCGCGTCCAGTCCTCGGGAACGGCCGGGGGCTCGATCTCACCCACCGAGAGGGCGGCGAAGGGGTCGTCGGGGTTCACTGCACTGGCGTAGGCGGCGAGCATCTGGATTGACCTCCATCTTTGCGGCGCTTGCGGGTCCGAAGCTTTTGGCGACGGTGTTCGCACTGTCCAGCATGGTGTTCCGTGCGGGTCTGTGCTGCGTCTCTAACTGTAGGGGCCGGACGGAAAACGGCGTCCGGAGAGGTAGGGTCGGCGGTGGAATCACACCCACTGGAAAGAAGCTGGAGGGGCAATGTTCAAGCCTCTGTTCAAGCGGCTCATGCCGCAGATCTCGGCTTCGGCTCACTGCGACCTGCCGTGCGGGGTCTACGACCCGGCGCAGGCCCGCATTGAAGCGGAGTCCGTCAAGGCCATCTGCGAGAAGTACCAGGCCAACGAGGACCCTGAGTTCCGCACGCGCGCCCTGATCATCAAGGAGCAGCGTTCGAACCTGGTCAAGGAGCACCTGTGGGTGCTGTGGACCGACTACTTCAAGCCGCCGCACTTCGAGAAGTACCCGCAGCTGCACACCCTCGTGAACGAGGCGACGAAGCTGGCCGGGGCCTCGGGCTCCAAGGGCTCCGCCGACCCCAAGGTCGCCGAGGAGC
Organism: Glycomyces sp. NPDC050141; assembly: GCF_055586545.1. Taxonomy (NCBI): domain Bacteria; kingdom Bacillati; phylum Actinomycetota; class Actinomycetes; order Glycomycetales; family Glycomycetaceae; genus Glycomyces; species Glycomyces sp. NPDC050141. The sequence goes on from NZ_JBVJHZ010000010.1 coordinate 107,831, forward strand.
TGCTGGCCAAGATCGACGAGATCGCCAAGATCTTCTGGGAGACCAAGCAGGCCTAGCGCCCGCGCCGGTACCCGCACGAGCGCCCGTCACCGCAACCAGCGGCGGCGGGCGCTCCGCTCTTTCCAGAACACCCGCAGGAGCGGCGCAGGCGTCCGCGCGGCGGCCCCGGGAGTGGGATTTCAGGCGGGGTGTACCTCGCCGCGGAAGCGGCCCGATTATCCTTTGCAGCGAGAGGGCGGAAGTCCTTCGGCCCCTCAGTCACAGGAAGCGGCGATGCCGGTGAGCGAAGAGCGCGAGGACGTGCTGCTGCTCGACGTGCCCTCGACGGGCGACTACCTGTCGGTCCTGCCGACCGCGACCGCGGCGGTCGCGACCAGGCTCGGGTTCTCGCTGGACGAGATCGAGGACCTCCGGGCGGCGGTCAACGCCGCCGTCGCGCTCCTGATCCCCGCCGAGCCCGGCCGCCCGCGCCCGTTCCGCCGCAAATCCGGCGACCAGCCCCTCCACTGCCGCCTAGCTGTCGGCGAGGAGACCCTCAAGATCACGCTCAGTCGCTCGAAGGGCGAGCCCCTGCCCGACTCCGGGTCGTACCAGTGGCAGGTCCTCAGGGCCCTCACAGACGAGGTCCAGGCCCACGTCGAGGACGCCGCCACCACCATCACGATCTCCCAGCGCCGCCCGGCCACCGAAGCCGACGCCGACACCCAGCGCCACCAGATCTACTAGGCCCTCCCCGATTCACCCGACCGCGGTCCACCCGGTTCACCCGCCCGAACCAACCGGCCACCGATTCACCCGACCGGGAATGTCGTACCCCTCCGATAGCTTGGTTCGAAAGGGGAGCTCGCGAATCGCGAGGGCGCTTCACATCCGGGCAAGCTTGAAGGCCCGACGGAACCGCCGGGCCTTCCAAGCTTCTGGTGTCGCAAATATGAGGGATGGACTAAATCAAGGGATCGCGCGGTACTGCTAGCCGACGACCTGGGTCGCCAGGGTCCGCAGCGCACCCGAGCGGCGCTTCAGCTCGCGGCGCTCGATCTCGCTCATGCCACCCCACACGCCCGCGTCCTGACCGGACTCGAGCGCCCACCGCAGGCACTCCTCGGTCACCGGGCAGCGCCGGCAGACGTTCTTCGCCTGCTCGATCTGCGTCAGTGCCGGTCCGGTGTCCCCGATCGGGAAGAACAGCTCGGGGTCCTCGTCACGGCAGATGGCCTCGTGGCGCCAATCCATCAAAACATCTCCTTGCTAAGCATCAAGCATCTTGCTTTCACGGTGTTATGAACAGCTCTTGCGGTTCGGGCGTCTCGCGGTCCGTTGCGGCCCGCGGCGGCGTTCAGTCCGCGCTTCGCGTGAGCGCCGCGCCGTGTCCGTCACGGAATTGCCGGTGTGACGGTCGCACCTTCACGGGCGGTACTGGTAAGCGCTCGGCACGGAACCCGTTTCCCGGCAAAGGGAATCGTTGTCACCGCGAGTTCGGAGCACTCTCGCATCGCATCAGCGTCATTGCTGAACGCCAGGGCATCGGGGAGCACACCCGCCTACGGCGTCGGTCGCCCAAGTGGCGACTGATAGGTCCGCACCTAAAAACCCGACCTATCTTGTGAATGCTTTCACAAGCTCGGGATTTGTCAAGGGTTCGACTCCGGAAATCAGCCCGAAGTGAGTGAACTCACCGCGCTGTACCTCGAAGAAGACTCGTGGAACGCGTTCCACAGTACCGCCGGAATCCTTACCGCGGACCCTCATGGCGGCCTCCGCCACACTCACCCGAACCAAAAACATCGGGGTCGGTGACAGCGAGTCGAACCGGTTTGACACACTGGTACTCAACGTTGGCTGGACTTACCACGCTCGGAAGTTTCGCCAGGGCTCTGCAAATGTATGGCTCGCAAGCTTCGCCAAGACGTGAATACCCACCGAATGCCCGGTTATACGCACCGAAAATACGATATTCGGTTGTAAGTCTCGTGCCGTCCCGGTAGGGATGGCGAAATCAACCTTGCCTGCTCACGGGCGACTTGTCAACACCCACCTTGAGGTTTTCCCAAGTTGTTAGCAGGCCACCCGCAGCGCCTCCGGAACCGAACTCAGTTCCAGTTCCGTACGCTCCCCGAGGTAGTCCCCGTCGAGCTGGAAGGCCTGCGGCAGCGAAGCGCGCAGTCTGATCCTGGAGAGATCGTGATGCGTCACCGCGTGTTTGCCGTCGGGCCCGTCCCGACCTACCAGCAGTGAAGCGGCGGTCTTCGCGGCGTCCGACAGGCCAAGTTTACGCAGAACCAGGACATCAAGTCCAGCATTAAAGGATGCCCGCGCGTTGAGATTCACCGGAAGGGTACCGAGGTATGTCCACGGTGCGCAGTTCTGCACCACGACCATCCCCTCGGAGAGGTCCTCCTCCCCCGAAGAGAGCTCAACCTCGATCGTGTCCCCTTCCACGCCATGCTCATTCAGCTCCGCCATCACCGCGCGGGCGTAGTGCGCGCCGAGATTGCGCTTCTTGCGGTACGACTCCACCTTCTTGATGATCGACGCGTCCCAGCCCAGACCCGCGCAGAACGTGAACAGCCGGTCGACGTCCTCACCGGTCGCCCGCCCCAGGCTCACCGTGCGCACCCGCCGCTCCTCGATCGCCGACACGATCGCCAGCGACGCCCTGCGGCGGTCCCACGGCAGCCCGAGCGCCCGCGCGAACACGTTCGTCGAACCGGCCGGGATCGGCGCGAAGATCGGAGCCTCCGCAGCAGGCCGACCGCCCGCGACCAGGCCGTTGACGACCTCGTTCACCGTGCCGTCGCCGCCGAGGCTGAGAACCACGTCGTAACCCTTGTCCGCCCCGCGCTTCGCGAGGATCTCGGCGTGGTCCCGGCGGCGGGTCACCTCGACATCGAGGTCCAGCACCTCGTCGAGCTTCTTCCTCACCCAACGCGTGCGGCGCCGCGAGCCGGTGGAGGCCTTCGGGTTCACGATGAGCAGACCACGCTGTGGCGCTGCTTTCAGGTCGCGCATAGGCGCAGCGTAGCCCGGGATACGGTTGGCGTGTGAACGAAACCGATGCCGACATGGGCGCGGTCACCGAAACCCCCGACTCCGGTGACCGTCCTTGGACCTTGACCGCCGCGGCGATCCTGTTCTGGCTCCTCGCAACGGGACTCGCCACCGCGGGGGTGTGGGGCCTGGCACAGATCGCGACGGGCCAGGTCGAGACCGTCAGCGGCGCCGTGGGCGTCGCACTCGTCGCGTTCCTCGGGGCGCTTTACTACTGGTTCATCGGGCGCAAGCTGCTCCGCATGGAGGACATCGTCGCGCAGGCGGTCTTCCAAGGGCTCCTTTGGCTCCCGGTCGGGTACTACCTCCGTGAAGCGGCCCACCCGGTCATCGGGATCGGGGCCTGGGCGCTGGCGGCGGCGCTCGTCGGGCTGGTCCTCAGCGGGCCGACGCGGCGCGCGGTCGGCTTCGGCGAGCGAAGGCCCTTCAGTAGTTAGGCCGCTGCGGCGCGGTCCGCGATGACCGCGATCAGTTCCGGTGCCGTGCCGAGCGGTTCGCCCACATGGACGATTCCGGCTTCGCGCGCGGACTCGATCGCCTTGTCGCACAGCAGACCCGGTGCGATGAAGTAGCAGACGGCGGCGACGCGCCGTGCCCCTTCGGCCTGCAGCGCTGCGACGGTCTCGCCCGCCGTCGGGCCCGGCCCGGAAGCGAATCCCGGTCCGGCCGGGACGCCGAGCAGGCGTCCGGCTTCGGCGGCGACCGCCGCGACATGCGCGCGGCCCTCGTCGACGCGGGTACCGGCGGCGCAGACCACCAGGCCGTCGATGCCGTCCGGCAGTCCGCGGACCAGTGCCTTCGCGAGGGACAGGTCCCCCACCGGGCGGCCCACGTGCACCGAGAGGCCCGGACGGTCCTCCTCTGCGCGCTTGGCGACCTCGGGGAGGTCGGTGCGCGAGTGGTAGGCGTCGGTCAGCAACAGCGGCAAGGCGACCGCGTCAGAGATACCGGAGTCGGCGAGGCCGGTCAGGACCTCGACCGGGCGCGGCTCGTTGAACTCAAGGAAGCCCACATGCGCTCCGGCCGTGCGGGCGATGGCCCGCACGGCCTCCGGGGAGCGCGGGTCCGGACTGCCGTGCGCGACGAGCACGACGGGCCGGGAAATGGGGGATACACCGGAACCCGGCGCGGCAGTCGCGCCGGGTTCCGGGACGTGCCTGCTAGACATGCAGTCCGCACTCGGTCTTGTCGAACGCGGCCCAACGGCCGGCGCGCGGGTCCTCGCCCGGCGCGGTGCGCCGGGTGCAGGGCCAGCAGCCGATCGAGCGGAAGCCGTCCTTGAGCAGCGGGTTGACCGGGATGTTGTGGCGCTCGATGTACGCCTCCTGGTCGGCCTCGGTCCACTTCGCGATCGGCGAGACCTTGACCTTGCGGCGGGAGATGTCGAAGTCCACGACGCGCGTGTTCGCGCGGCTCGGGCCCTCGTCCCGGCGCAGGCCCGTGGCCCAGCCGTCGTAGTCAGCCAGGGCCGCGTTGAGCGGCAGCACCTTGCGCAGCGCGCAGCACTCGTCAGGGGAGCGGGCGAAGAGCCTCGGCCCGAACTCGGCGTCCTGCGACAGCACCGACTGGTCGGGCTGGATCGAGCGGACGTTGACGTTCATCGTCGCGGCCACGAAGTCGCGGACTTCGAGGGTCTCGGGGAAGTGCAGACCGGTGTCGAGGAAGACGACGTCGATGCCGGGGGCGACCTCGCTGGCGAGGTGGACCACGGCGGCGTCGGCCATCGAGGAGGTCACGCAGAAGCGCTCGCCGAACTCGCCGACCGCCCACTCGAGGATCTGGTGGGCCGTGGCGTCTTCCAGGCGCTTCCCCGCGTCCATCGCGAGGTCACGGAGTTCGAAGGGGTCTCTCTCGTTCCCTGTGCTGCTCATGCTGCTTCACTCCGATCGGGGGTACTTCTATTCGGGCTGAGGGCCCGTGGGCGGCGCCGCGTAGGTGGTCGCGGCCTCCATCCCGTGGTACTTGACGACAAAGACGCGGGTGCAGTCCGCGCAGTGCCATCCGCCCTTGATCTCGACGTCGCTGTCGGGCTCGGGCGCATACGGCGTGAGGTCTTCCTCGCCGCAATAGGGGCAGTAGTAGGGAACGACGCGGCCGCTCACTGCAATTCCGATTCCTCGGTGCGGTGGACCCACTGCGCGAAGGTCTCCCCCTCCGACCTGGCGGCCATGTAGCGCCGGGTGAGGCGTTCCACATAGTCGCCGAGGTCGGCCGAGGCGACCTTGAGGCCGCGGGACTTGCGTCCGAGGCTCGCCGCGGAGGCGTGACCGCCGCCGAGGTGGACCTGGAAGCCCTCGACCTGCTCGCCGTCCGCGTTGGTGACGAGCTGGCCCTTGAGGCCGATGTCGCCGGTCTGGGTGCGGGCGCAGGCGTTCGGGCAGCCGTTGACGTGGATGGAGATCGGGGTGTCGAGCTCGGGGACGCGCTTCTCGAGCTCCTCGACGAGGTCGCGGGCGCGGTCCTTGGTGTCGACGATGGCGAGCTTGCAGAACTGGATGCCCGTGCAGGCCATCGTGCTTCGCCGCCACGGGGACGGTTCGGCCTCGAGCCCGATCGCGCGCAGGTCCTCCACGGCGTCGCGCACCTTGTCCTCGGGGATGTCGAGGAGCAGGAGCTTCTGCAGCGGGGTGGCGCGCACGCGGTCGGAGCCGTACTTCTCGGCGATGTCCGCGAGCTGGTCGAGGATCGTGCCGGAGACGCGGCCGACGACCGGGGCGACGCCGATGTAGTAGTTGCCGTCGTTCTGCTTGTGGACGCCGATGTGGTCGAGGAGCTTCTCCGGGACCGGCGGCTGCTCCAGGTCGGGGAGCTTGCGGCCGAGGTACGCGTCGGACTCCAGGACCTCGCGGAACTTCTCCGGGCCCCAGTCCTTGACGAGGAACTTCAGGCGCGCGCGGGTGCGCAGGCGGCGGTAGCCCCAGTCGCGGAAGATGCGGACCACGTTGACCCACACGTCGACGATGTCGTCCTGGGAGACCCAGACGCCCAGGCGCGGGGCGAACATCGGGTTGGTCGAGAGGCCGCCGCCGACGTACAGGTCGAAGCCGGGGCCGAGCTCGGGGTGGTGGGCGCCGATGAGCGAGATGTCGTTCGTCTCGTACGGGCTGTCGGGCAGCCAGCCGATCGTCGACTTGAACTTGCGCGGCAGGTTGGAGAGGGTGCGGTCGCCGATGAAGCGGTCGTAGATCTCCTGGATCTGCGGGGTGGCGTCGATGACCTCTTCGGTCGAGACGCCCGCGACGGGCGAGCCGAGGATGACGCGCGGGCAGTCGCCGCAGGCCTCCTGGGTGTCGAGGCCGACGGCCTCGAGGCGGCGCCAGATCTCCGGGACGTCCTCGACGCGAATCCAGTGGTACTGGACGTTCTCGCGGTCGGTGACGTCGGCGGTGTCGCGCCCGAACTCCTTGGAGATCCCGGCGATGGCGCGCAGCTGCGCCAGGTTGAGCTGGCCGCCGTCCATGCGCACGCGCATCATGAAGTACTTGTCGTCCAGCTCCTCCTCTTCGAGGATGCCGGTCTTGCCGCCCGCGATGCCGGGCTTGCGCTGGGTGTACAGGCCCCACCAGCGGAAGCGTCCGCGCAGGTCAGCAGGGTCGATCGAGTCGAACCCGCGGTGGGAGTAGATGCCCTCGATGCGCTGCCGCACGTTGAGCGGGTTGTCGTCCTTCTTGGACTGCTCGTTCTTGTTGAGCGGCTCCCGGTGGCCCATGGCCCACTGGCCTTGGCCCTTCGGGCGGGACGGTTTGCGCGTTGGCGTTGGCACAGTTCTCCTCATGCGGACACAGATGTGGCGTGGTTCAACGGCAGAATGCCGGAAGGATTTAGCGGCGCATCAGACAGGCGGCGCTGAACACACGGCAGAAGTCGACGTGGCGGCGTGCCACCAGTCGAAGCCCATGTGCGCGAGACATGCCTGCAAGCATGCCACATATCTCAGCCATCGGCATCCAGCGTCCCGGTGCGTGGACGCGACATCACACGCACATGGCACCCCTACTGAAGTGCGAAGTCGACGACTGCTTCGGTGCCGCCCTCGGGGCGGGGGCGCATGTCGATCGTGCCGCGCAGCTCGCCCGTGACGAGGGTGTGCACGATCTGCAGGCCCAGGCGGGTCGAGTCGGCGATGCGGAAGCCCTCGGGGAGGCCCTTGCCGTGGTCGGAGACGGTGACGCGGAGGTGGTCGCCGTCGCGCTCGACGCCGATGACGACCTCGCCGTCCTGGCCGGGCGGGTAGGCGTGCTCGACCGCGTTCTGGATGAGCTCGTTGACGACCATGACCAGCGGGGTCGCGTACTCGGAAGGCAGGACCCCGAAGGTGCCCTCGCGGCGGAGCGTCACCTTCGACTCGGCGACGGAGACCTCGACGGCCATGGAGGCGACGCGGTCGACGATCTGGTCGAAGCCCACCGACTCGTCGCTCGACTGCGACAGCGTCTCGTGGACGAGCGCGATCGAGGCGACGCGGCGCACCGACTCCTCGAGCGAGAGGCGGGCCTGCGGGGAGCCGACGCGTCGGGCCTGCAGGCGCAGCAGCGCGGCCACGGTCTGGAGGTTGTTCTTGACGCGGTGGTGGATCTCGCGGATCGTCGCGTCCTTGGTCACGAGCTCGCGGTCGAGGCGGCGGACCTCGGTGATGTCGCGGACGAGCACGAGCGCGCCGGCGGCCTTCCCGCCCGGGCGCAGGGGCAGCGCGCGCATGAGCACGATCGCGCCCTTCGACTCGATCTCCTTGCGGCGCGGGGTGCCTCCGGCGAGGGCGTCGGCGATGCGGCGGGCCGCGTCGGCCCCGACGTCGGAGTTCGACGGCAGGCTGCGGGTGAGCTCGGCGAGGTCGCGGTCGCGCAGGTGCCCGGTGACGCCCATGCGGCGGTACGCGGAGAGCGCGTTCGGCGAGGCGTAGCGGACGAGCCCGTCGGAGCCGATGCGGACCAGGCCGTCGCCGATGCGCGGCGCGGTCGTCGGCTCGCCGGGCAGGAGCGGCGGCGGGAAGCCGCCGTCGGTGAGCATCTGCACCAGGTAGTCGGCGGTCTTGAGGTAGTTCAGCTCCAGGTGGGAGGGGCTGCGCGTGTCCGAGAGGTTGGTGTCGCGGGCGGCCACGGCGATCACTTCGCGCCGGTCGCGCCGGCGCACCGGGATGGCCTCGTGGCGGGCGGCGACCTCCCCCCGCCAGACCGGGTCGCCTTCGCGGAAGATCCGGCCCTCGGCGAAGGCCACGTGCAGGTGCTGGGCGTCCTCGCCTTCAAGGATGCGGCCGACCTGATCCTCCTCGTAGGCGGTCGGGCCGGTGGTCGGCCGGACCTGGGCCATGCAGACGTACCGGCCGGGGTGGTCCTTGACGGCGCCCCAGAGCAGGAAGTCGGCGAAGGAGAGGTCGGCGAGGAGCTGCCATTCGGCCACGAGCCGCTGCAGGTGCGCCGCGGAGTTCGAGGTCAGGTCGGTGTGCGCGCTGATGACGTCGCGGAGTGTGGACACCCGACCAATACTAGCGGCGGCCGGGGTCCCGGGCCCCGTCCTCGATTGCACACCGGCGCAGGTCACGGACGCGAGCAAAAAGCCCCGCCACGGAGGGCGGGGCGCAAGTTCCGAGCGGTTACGGGAGCGTCATGTCGGGCTTGTCGAGCTCCTCGACGTTCACGTCCTTGAAGGTCAGGACCCGCACGTGCTTGACGAACCGGGCCGGGCGGTACATGTCCCACACCCACGCGTCGCTCATCTCGACCTCGAAGTAGGTCTCCGCGTCGGCCCCCCGCACGTTGACTTCGACAGCGTTGGCCAGGTAGAACCGCCGCTCGGTCTCGACGACGTAGGTGAACTGCCGCACGATGTCCCGGTACTCCCGGTACAGCTGCAGCTCCATGTCGGTCTCGTACTTCTCGAGGTCCTCGGCGCTCAACGCTCCTCCTTCTCAACGACGGTTCCCACGATAGTGCGCGGGTGCCCCGCCCCGTTAGCGGCTCTCGGCGAACGCTTGCGGAGTCGTAAATTTGCAGAGCCCCTGGTGTCCGGGTTTCACCCTGGCCGGGGTCGTCAAACCGGCTCAAACCCGGGCGGCAGCGGCGTGAGCGGCCACGTTCGCGTAGGACTTGCGATGAATCTCGCACGGACCGAACCGCTCCAGCGCGGCCTCGTGCACGGCAGTGCTGTACCCCTTGTGGACGGCGAAACCGTACTCGGGGTGCTCGCGGTCGAGCTCGGCCATGATCCGGTCCCGCGTGACCTTCGCGACCACCCCGGCCGCCGCGACGCACGCGGCCGTCCGGTCGCCTTTGACCACACCGAGGCTGCCGGGCAGGCCCGGCACCGGGAAGCCGTCGGTGAGCACGTATCCGGGCCGCTCGGGCAGGCGCGCGACCGCGACCCGCATGCCCTCCAGGTTGCAGACGGCGATGCCGCGCCGGTCGATCTCGTCGGGCCCGTAGGCGACGACGCTGACTGCCGCCTGCGAGCGGCGCAGCCGCTCGAAGACCCGTTCGCGGGCGGCTTCGGTGAGCAGCTTCGAGTCGTTCAGCTCCTCGAGCCGGGCGCTCGGCGGCAGCTGCACCGCGGCGACGACCAGCGGTCCCGCGCAGGCCCCGCGCCCCGCTTCGTCCGCCCCGGCCACCGGGCCGAGGCCCCGCCGGTACAGCGCGGCCTCCAGCGCGTACAGGTCGCTGTCGCGCCTGATGCGGGAAGGGACGGGACGGAGCATGGGCTCAGGACGGCGCCGGGACGTCGTCGTAGGTCTCGGGGATCTTGAACCAGTTGAAGTCGTCGACCGGCCAGAACAGCACGAAGGCCTTGCCGATGACGGCGTCCACGGGGATCGTCGAGGACTCGATGTCGCCGCCGGTGCGCACGTACCGCTCGCGCGAGTCGCCCGAGGCCGAGCGGTGGTCGCCCATGACCCACAGGCGGCCCTCCGGCACGACCACGTCGAACGGGTCCTGCGAGGACTTGTCCTGCTCCCCCGTCAGCGGGTTCGTGTACAGGTACGACTCTTCGTCGAGCTCTTCGCCGTTGACGAAGATGTTGCCTTCTTCATCGGCGACGATGTGGTCGCCGCCCACGGCGATCACGCGCTTGATGAACTCGTCCTCTTCCATGACCGAGCGCCACGACTCGGGCGCGGTGAAGACGATGATCTCGCCGCGCTCGGGTTCGGAGAAGTCGTAGACGAGCTTGTTGACGAGCACCCGGTCGTTGATCAGGAGGGTGTTCTCCATCGAGCCGGAGGGGATGTAATAGGTCTGGACGACCCAGGTCCGCACCACGATCGCCACGAGGATGGCGACGCCGAGCAGGATGGGCAGTTCTTTCCAGAACGATCCCTTCTTCTTCGGCTGCGTTTCTTTGGAGGTCTCCTCGACGCTCTCACCGTCAGCGCCGGGCGCTTGCCCTTCATCGATCACGGTCCGAGTCTACGCGCTCGCGCTCTGGCCTCAGGTGTCAGCATCACCGTGCCCGGCAAGGAAGGCGGCTGCTGCCAGGCGGTATTCCACGCGGCCGGGACGCCGTCGCCGACCGTCCCGAACGCCGCCTGCTCGCCCTCGGGGGCGGTGGTCCCGCCAGTGCCGTCGAGGGCGTCGAAGGCGGCCGGGATCTCCAGTTCGCGGGCCCTGTCGGTGGGCCAGACGAGGGCGATGGCGCGGCCGATGATGTTCTCGACGGGCACGGTGCCGGAGCAGCGGGAGTCGGAGGAGTCGCCGCGGTGGTCGCCCATGACCCACACCTCGCCTTCGGGCACGGTGAGCTCTTCGAAGCGCCGCGCGCCGCACACGCCCGGTTCGATCTCGAGCGGGGAGTTCTCGTAGACGTACGCCTCCTCGTGGAGGGACACGCCGTTGACGACGACGTTGCCGTCCGCGTCGCAGCAGGAGACGGTGTCGCCGCCGACGGCGATCACCCGTTTGATGAAGTCCTTCTCGTCGGGTTTGGCGAGGCCGATGAGGTCGAGGACGCCGGTGGTGAAGGTCGAGAACGCGCCGCTGTCGCCCGTGGCGGGCCGGTACTCGGGGTCCCAGGAGTCGGTGCCGCGGAAGACCACGACCTCGCCGCGCTGCGGGGTGCGCAGCGTGTTGGTGAGTTTGAGGACGAGGACCTTGTCGCCCTCCTGGAGGGTCTGCTCCATCGACCCGGAGGGGATGTAGAAGGGCTGCACGGCGAAGGTGCGCAGCAGGACGGCCGCGGAGAACGCGATGACGAGCAGCAGCGGCAGCTCGACCCACAGCGACAGGTACTGGCGCTTGTGCGGCTGCGAGAGGCGGCTCTCGGTTCCTTTGCGGCCCTTGTGCTTCGGGTGCTCGGCGGAGACCTCGTCATGTGCGGCCGCGGACCGCTCGACGCGGTCGCGTTCGGCGGCCACGCGGTCCTGTCCGCCGGTGGGGCCCTCGGGGCGGCGGAAGGTGCGGGTCGCGTCGGGGTCGTCGCGGAGGCGGTGGGTCTCATCGGTTCCGCCGCGGCCGGTGCCCGCGACGGGGCCTCGGGGCGGCGGCGTGCCGGGACGGCGCGCGGGTGCGGGGGGCGGAGCGTCCGGCCCGTCGGGACCGGGGAGGCGGTCCCAACCGATGCGGCGGGGGCCCTTCGCCCCGCCGGGGGTACCAGGACTCATGTGCTGAGGGTATCCGAAATCGTCGGGCAGCGAAAAACCCCGGGCACGGGGCCCGGGGTTCTCAAAACTCACTGTGCCAATTTATGGCTCGCAAGCTTCGCCAAGAGTGCGCGACTTAGAGTTCGCGCTTCTCCTTGATCTTGGCGGCCTTGCCCTTGCGGTCGCGCAGGTAGTACAGCTTCGCGCGGCGGACCTTGCCTCGCATGGCGATCTCGATGGAGTCGACCATGGGGCCGTGCACCGGGAAGGTGCGCTCGACGCCGATGCCGTAGCTCAGCTTGCGGACCGTGAAGGTCTCGCCGATGCCGGCGCCGTGGCGGCGGATGACGACGCCCTGGAAGAGCTGCACACGGGACCGGTTGCCTTCCTGGATACGGACGTTCACCTTGACGGTGTCGCCGGGACGGAAGTCCGGCACGTCGGCGCGCATGGAGGCGGCGTTCAGCTCATCCAGAATGTTCATTGGTTTCGACCTCATCGATTGGTAATGCTCAGAAGTTCTACCGGGAGAGGTACCGCTTGAACGAACGGCACGTCACGGGAACTCACCTACTCTGCCACACCCTGCACGGGCAGGCTGAACCCGGCCCCTTCGAGGAGGAGCCGGTCACGTTTGTCGAGGCTACCCGGGTCGAGCCGCTCCAGCAAATCGGGGCGGGCCCGGAGCGTGCGCAGGAGCGCCTGCTCGCGCCGCCAGCGGTCGACCTTGCCGTGGTCCCCCGAGAGGAGCACGGGCGGGATCTCGTGGCCGCGCCATTCGGCGGGCTTGGTGTACGCGGGGGCTTCGAGGACCCCGTCGTTGTGGGACTCGTCGTCGAGCGATGCGGCGTTGCCGAGGACGCCGGGCACGAGCCGGGTCACGGCCTCGATGATCGCGAGCACCGCGACCTCGCCGCCGAAGAGCACGTAGTCGCCGAGGGAGACCTCGGTGACCTCCATGTTGTCGGACGCGTAGTCGACGACCCGCTGGTCGATGCCTTCGTAACGGCCGCAGGCGAACATGAGCCAGGGCTCGGCGGCCAGCTCGTGCGCCATGGCCTGCGTGAAGGGCCGCCCGGCCGGGCTCGTGACGAGCAGGCGCGGCTTCGCTTCCCCCGGGATGAGCTCGTCGAAGCACTCGCCCCACGGCTGCGGCTTCATGACCATCCCGGCCCCGCCCCCGGCGGGGCCGCCGTCCACCGAGTGGTGCACGTCGTGGGTCCAGCGGCGCAGGTCGTGGACGTTGAGGTCGATCATCCCGCGCTCGCGGGCGCGGCCGATCAACGAGAGGTCGAGCGGCTGCAGGTATTCGGGGAAGACGGTGACGACGTCGATCTTCACTACAGCTCCAGCAGGCCCGGCGGCAGGTCGACGCTGATCTGACCGGCTTCGATGTCGACCTCGAGGACCATGTCGGCGACGAACGGGATGAGCGCCGGGGTCTGGCCCTTGCGCTTCACCACGAGGGTCTCATACGCGGCGCCGTGGTCGATGCGGCTGACGGTGCCGACCTCCCCGGCTTCCTTGTCGACGACGGTGAGGCCGATGAGCAGGGTGTCGTGGACCTCGTCCTCCTCGGCGACCAGCGCTTCCTCTTCGACCTCGACACTGAGCACGACGCCGCGCAGCAGCTCGGAGGCGTTGCGGTCCGCGTGGCCCTCGAAGCCGATCATCGGGCGGCCCTGGTGCCAGCGCACGGTGACGGCCTTGAGCGGCGCGCCCTTGAGCTGGCCGCCCTTGGTCTGGTATTCGACGCCGGGCTGGAACCGCAGTTCAGGATCGTCGGTGCGGACCTCGACGACGACCTCGCCGCGCAGCCCGTGCGGGCGCACGATCCGGCCGACCACTAGTTGTGACAAGAGAAAACCCCTTTAAACAGTCTCGGCGAAGCTTGCGAGCCGTAAATTGGCACGGAAACGGCCCCGAGGAAGTTCCCCGGGGCCGTTCCGAAAGACTCAGTAGGAATCGACGACCTCGACACGAATGCCTTTGCCGCCGATCGAGCCGATGACCTGGCGCAGTGCGTTCACGGTGCGGCCCCCGCGGCCGATGACGGTCCCGAGGTCTTCCGGGTTGACCCGGACCTCGAGCCGCTTGCCGCGACGGGAGTCGACCAGACGGACGCGGACGTCGTCAGGATTGTCGACGATGCCTTTGACAAGGTGTTCAAGCGCCGGTCGCAGCACGATTACTCCCCTTTGGTCTCAGAGGCCTCGTCGGCAGCGGCCTCGACCTCTTCAGTCTTAGCCGATTCGTCGGCCTTGGCGGCGGACTTCTTGGACTTCGGCGCGGCCTTGGCGGCCTCCTCCGAGACGTAGGCCTTCGAGGGGTCGATACCCGACTCCTTGAGGGCGGCCACGTACAGGGATTCCTTCTCCGGCTTCGGCTCGGCGACCTTCAGCGGAGCCGGGGCCGGGAGGCCCTTGAACTGCTGCCAGTCGCCGGTCTTGCGGAGGATGGCCTTGACGGTGTCGGACGGCTGGGCGCCCACCGAGAGCCAGTGCTGGATGCGGTCGGACTTGACCTCGATCCGGGACGGGTTCTCCTTCGGGTGGTAGATCCCGACGTTCTCGATCACCTTGCCGTCGCGCTTGACGCGCGAGTCGGCGATGACGATACGATACTGGGGAGTACGGATCTTCCCCATTCGCGTGAGGCGAATCTTAACTGCCACGTTTTGTTACTCCTGTAGTAAGGATCACGTTAGCGCGCGCGAATTCCAGGGGAATTACTCCGGATTTCGTTAGCGCTGAAACTTGGCCTTGCGTCACGGTAGTTGAGAGGGCTTCCGTCCCAAAGCTCATGTACAGCGACCGAGTCTAGCGCACCAGGTGCCTAGTACTGCCGGGCGAGGTAGGCGATGAGACCGGACTCATCCAGGGAGTCCGGCACGGAGCCGTCCTCGCGCTGGAGCACCCGCACGAACACCGCGGACTCGCCGGCCTTCGCCTCGCCCTCGAGGCCGCACGCGTCCCAGGGGATGCGGGCATAGCCGTGTTGGGCGGCTTCGACCGCTTCCTCCACCGTCGAGGTGTCGACGGTGTGCGTCTCGCGGAAGGCCACGGCCTCGTCCCACAGCTGGTCCTGCGCCCCCTGGAGGGCGGCGGCGACGGCTTCGGCGAGCATCCCGAGCGGGACGGTCTGCTTGGTGCCCTCGACGCGGCTGGCGATGGTCGCCTCGCCGTTCTTGAGGTCGCGGGGGCCGATCTCGATGCGCACGGGGTAGCCCTTGAGCTCGGCGTCCACGGCGCGGCGGCCGAAGGCCACGTCGCCGCGGTGGTCGAGCTTGACGCGCACGCCGTCGGCCTTGAGCTCGTCGTAGACCTTGCGGGCGGCGGTCTGGACCTCGTCGGTGTCCTTGACGACCATGACGAGCGCCTGGATGGGCGCGAGCTTCGGGGGCACGCGCAGGCCGGCGTCGTCGCCGTGGCCCATGATGAGGCCGCCGACCATGCGGGTCGAGGTGCCCCACGAGGTGGTCCAGCCGTGGGCCTGCTTGCCGTCCTTGCCCTGGAACTGGATGTCGAAGGCCTTGGCGAACTTCTGGCCGAGCTCGTGCGAGGTGCCCATCTGGAGGGCCTTGCCGTCGCGCATCAGGGCCTCGACCGCGAAGGTGTTGAGGGCCCCGGCGAAGCGCTGGGCCTCGGTCTTGATGCCGCGCAGCACCGGCAGCGCCAGCACGTTCTCCATGAAGTCGGCGTAGACCTCGTGGAGGATGCGCAGCGTGAACGCGTGGGCGTCCTCATAGGACTCGTGGACGGTGTGCCCTTCCTGCCACAGGAACTCCGAGGAGCGCAGGAACAGGCGGGTGCGCAGCTCGTAGCGCATGACGTTGCACCACTGGTTGAGCAGCAGGGGCAGGTCGCGGTACGAGTTGACCCACTTCGACATGTACTCGCCGATGATGGTCTCGGAGGTGGGACGGATCGCCAGCTTCTCCTCGAGCTCCTTGCCGCCGCCGTGCGTGACCATCCACAGCTCGGGGGCGAAGCCCTCGACGTGGTCGGCCTCGCGCGTGAAGTAGGACTCGGGGATGAGCAGGGGGAACGAGGCGTTCTCCGTGCCGGTCTCCTTGATGCGGGCGTCCATCTCCTCGACCATGCGCTCCCACAGGGCGAAACCGGTCGGTCGGATCACCTGCGAGCCCTTCGCCGGGCCGTTCTCGGCCAGCTGGGCCTTGGCGATGACGTCCTGGTACCAGCGAGGGAAGTCCTCGCCCTGCGGTGTGAGTACATTGGCCATAATCAGCGATTCTAGTGGTCGCACCCTTTCCGGCCGCAATCGGATAAGGCCGCTTGCGGGCCGCGTCTCCTCGGTAGAAGGACGGAGAGGCGAAACGGCGCTCTCGGTCCTTCGGCGGTGATACAGGAAGGATGCTGTCGCATAAGCTGTCGACGTGACAACACCCATGCTGGCAGGTGACCGCGGCCTGACGGCCGCCGAGGTGGCCGAACGCGTCGAGGCCGGAGCCGTCAACGAGGCCAAGCGCCACACCAGTCGACCGCTCTCCGCGATCCTCCGCGCCAACTTCTTCACACCGCTCAACGCCGTCATCGCCGTGCTCGCGGCAATCGCGATCGGCTTCACCGCGATAGAGGAAGGCTTCTTCGAAGGCCTCAAACAGGGCCTCTTCGCGGGCGTCATCATCGCCAACATCGCGATCGGCACGATCCAGGAGCTGCGCGCCAAGCGCACCCTCGACAAGCTCTCGCTGATGAACCGGTCCAACGCGAAGGTCCTGCGCGACGGCGAGGTCCAGGAGATCGACCCGGCCCGGATCGTCCGCGACGACCTCGTCTACGTCGAACCGGGCGACCGCATCGTCGTCGACGGCCCCGTCGTCGAGTCCCGCAACCTCGAGATCGACGAGTCGCTGCTCACCGGCGAGGCCGACCCCGTCGCCAAGACCCCCGGCGACGAGGTCCGCTCCGGCTCGTTCGCCGTCGCCGGGACCGGCCTGTTCCGGGCCGAGCAGATCGGCGCGGACTCCTACGCCGCCAAGCTCGTCGAGGAGGCCAGCAAGTTCACGCTGGCCCGCTCCGAGCTGCGCGAGGGCATCAACCGCTTCATCAAGCTCATCAACTGGCTCATCGTCCCGATCGCGCTCCTCTTGATCATCAGCCAGCTCGCCGACGCCGCGAACTGGCGCGAGATCATCGTCCGCACCGTCGCCGGGATCGTGCCGATGATCCCCGAAGGCCTCGTCCTCCTCACCTCCGTCGCGTTCGCCGTCGGCGTCATCCGCCTCGGCACCCGCCACGTCCTCGTCCAGGAACTGCCCGCCATCGAAGGCCTCGCCCGCACCGACGTGCTGTGCCTCGACAAGACCGGCACCCTCACCGAGGGCGGCATGGACGTCGACGAGATCCGGCCCATCGACGGCTCCGACGGCGACGCCGTCCACGCCGCGCTCGCCGCCCTCGCCGCCGCCGACGACAGCCCCAACCCGACCATGCAGGCCGTCGCCGAATACCTGCGCGAGCAGCAGACCGCCGACCCGAACTGGCGCGTCATCGACGTCATGCCGTTCTCCTCCGCCCGCAAATGGAGCGGCACCCGCTTCACCGACAACGGCACCTGGCTCCTCGGCGCGCCCGACATCCTCCTGGACCACGGCGACCCCGTCGCCCTCGAAGCGGACATGCTCGCCGCCCAGGGCCACCGCGTCCTCGCGCTCGTCACCGCCGAGTCCGCCTCCACCACAGGCGGAGTGAGCGGCGTCAAAGCCCAGGCCCTCGTGATCCTGCGCCAGCGCCTGCGCGAGACCGCCGCCGCCACCTTGGCCTACTTCAAGGAGCAGGGCGTCAAGGTCAAGATCATCTCCGGCGACTCCCCCGCCGCCGTCGGCGCCGTCGCCGCGCAACTCGGCGTCGAGGGCGCGGCCGACACGGTCGACGCGCGCCGCCTCCCCGAGGACCCCGAGGAACTCGCGGACCTGCTCGAGCGGGCCACGATCTTCGGCCGCGTGAAGCCGCACCAGAAGCAGGCGTTCGTGAAGGCCCTCCAGTCCCGCGGCCACACGGTCGCGATGACCGGCGACGGCGTCAACGACGTGCTCGCGCTCAAGGACGCCGACCTCGGCATCGCCATGGGCTCCGGTTCGGCCGCCGCCCGCTCGGTGGCGCAGGTCGTCCTCCTAGACGACGAGTTCGCGACCCTCCCGCACGTGGTCGACGAGGGCCGCCGGGTGCTCGGCAACATCGGCCGCGTCTCGAACCTGTTCCTCACCAAGACCGTGTACGCGATCGCGCTCGCGCTGTTCGTCGCCGTCGGTGCGATCTCCGCGTGGATCATGGGCAGCGACCCGCTGCCGTACCCGTTCCTGCCGATCCACCAGTCGCTCATCAACCTGTTCACGATCGGGCTCCCGGCGTTCTTCCTGGCGCTCGCGCCGACGTTCGAGCGGGCCAAGCCGAACTTCGTGAAGCGGGTGCTGAAGTTCGCGATCCCGGCCGGGATCTGCTGCGCCGTACCGACGTTCATCGTCTACCTCCTGTCGCTCGCGCACGACGGCACCGACTCGCAGCTGCCGCAGACGACGGCCGCGATCACGCTGTTCTGCCTGGCGCTGGCGGCTTTGGCGATCGTGGCGCGCCCGTACGTGTGGTGGAAGGCGGTCCTGGTGGGCGGCTGCGCGCTGGCGTTCGTGACGGTGCTCGCGGTGCCGCCGTTCGCGCGGTTCTACGAGCTGGAGCTGCCGGGCGTGTGGAACACCACGGCGGCGGCAATCGGCGTCGGCTCTGGCGTGGCGGCGCTCCTGTTCTGGCTGGTCGTGCGGCCCAAGCACCTCAAGGACTAGCAAGGCTCCGGCCCCCGCTACACCGGATGTAGCGGGGGCCGTGGCGTGTCCGTAGCGCCTCCTGGTTGAGAGCAACGATGCGAAACCAGGAGGCGGACATGTCGCAGCGCGAACTCGCGATCCGGGCCGAAGGGCTCGTCAAGCACTTCAAAGACGTCAAGGCCGTGGACGGCGTGGACCTGGAGGTCCCGGCCGGCACCGTCTACGGCGTGCTCGGCCCGAACGGGGCCGGGAAGACCACCACTGTCCGGATGCTGGCCACCCTGCTGCGTCCGGATGCGGGGAGCGCCACGGTATTCGGCCGCGACCTCGTCGCCGACGCCGCTTCGGTGCGGTCGCAGGTGAGCCTGACCGGCCAGTACGCGTCGCTGGACGAGGACCTGACCGGGTTCGAGAACCTGGTGCTGCTGTCGCGGCTGTACGGGTACGCGAAGCCCGCGTCGCGCGACCGGGCCGCGGACCTGTTGGAGGCGTTCGGCCTGACCGCGGCCGGGCCGAAGCAGGTGAAGGCCTACTCGGGCGGTATGCGGCGGCGCCTCGACATCGCCGCGTCGATCATCGTGACGCCGAAGCTCCTGTTCCTGGACGAGCCGACGACGGGCCTGGACCCGCGCAGCCGCAACCAGGTGTGGGACGTGGTCCGCACGATCGTCGGCGAGGGCACCACGGTGCTGCTGACGACCCAGTACCTGGAGGAGGCGGACCAGCTGGCGAGCCGCATCGCGGTCATCGACACCGGCAAGGTCATCGCCGAGGGCACGCCCGGCCAGCTCAAGTCCTCGGTGGGCGCGGGCTCGATCCGGGTGCGGCTGCACCACGCCGACCAGCGCGAGCACGCACAAAAGGTGCTCGCCGAGGCGCTGCGCGGGGAGGTCGCCCTGGACGACGACCCGGTGGCGCTCACCGCGCGCCTGGCCCCGGGCCAGGACACCGCCGAGCAGGGCTCGCACGCCCTCGGCGAGCTGGCCCGCGCCGGCATCCTCGTGGACGACTTCTCGCTCGGCCAGCCGAGCCTGGACGAGGTCTTCCTGTCGCTGACGAGCAGAGTCGACGCCTGATCCCTACGGACTTTTAGGAAGGAAACCGCTATGACCGTCACTCACTCCACTACGAAGTCCGATGCCGACGCTCCGGCGCCGGTCGAGCGGGAGCACCTGCGTCGCCTGCTGGCGACCGGGGAGCGCCCGGCGGCGCCGAGCGCGTTCACTTCGGCGCGGGCGTTCGCCTGGCGTTCGATGCTGAAGATCAAGCACGTGCCGGAGCAGCTGTTCGACGTGCTGCTCTTCCCGATCATGATGCTGCTGATGTTCACGTACCTGTTCGGCGGCGCGATCGCGGGCGGCACCGGTGACTACCTGCAGTTCCTGCTGCCGGGCATCATGGTGATGAGCATCGTGATGACCACGATGTACACGGGCATGAGCGTAAACATCGACATCAACAAGGGCGTGTCGGACCGGTTCCGGACGCTGCCGATCTGGCGGGCCGCGCCGATGGTCGGGTACCTGCTGGCGGACGTGTTCCGTTACGCCGCAGCGGGTGCGGTCATGCTCGGTACCGGTCTGATCATGGGCTACCGGCCCGAGGGCGGCGCGGTCGGCGTGCTGCTCGGCGTGGGTCTGCTGCTGCTGTTCAGCTTCGCGTTCTCGTGGCTGTGGACCTGGCTGGGCCTGATCACGCGGTCGGAGAAGACCGTCATGTCGATCTCGATGTCGATCATGTTCCCGCTGACGTTCCTGTCGAACATCATGGTGGACCCGGCGACGATGCCCGGCTGGCTCCAGCCGGTCGTGGAGAACACGCCGATCTCGCAGCTGGTCGACGGCGTGCGGGGCCTGTTCGACGGGCACGTCGACTCGGCCTCGATCATGACGACGCTGATCTGGTCGGCCGGTTTCATCGCGGTCTTCGGGTTCCTGACGATCAGGGCCTACAACCGCAAGTGACGCTTCGATTCACAACACCCCGGCGCGGCCGGGCGGGTCTCCCGCCCGGCCTTCGCCGTGCTCACAGCTCCCAATGGGGCGCTTCGGGTTCGGGGCGGTAGACGCAGGACGAGCCGGTGGCGACCGCGCCGTGCAGGTGCTCGGCCAGCGCGGGGTGGACGGCCTCGATCTTCTTGAGGGTGTTGCGGATGCGGTTGGTGACGCTCTTGCGGGCGCGTTCGGCGTTGTCGCCCAGGCGCCTCGAGCGCCCGCCGAGTCCCGTTGCGGCCTTGAGCTGCTCGATGAGGGCCTGGCGTTCCGCGTCGAGGCGGGCGGCGCGGGCGTCGTCGCCGAAGGCGGCGGCGGTGTCGATCTGCTCGTCGAGCGTGTCGAGGTGGTCGCGGTAGCGGGCGCGGGCCTCGGCGTCGAGGAGGTCGTCGCCGCCGAGCCGGGCGTCGGCCGAGACCGCTTCGCCGCCTTCGGGGTCCAAGAGGTCGACGGCGGCGACTTCGATGCCGGGCCGGCTGAGGAGCCGGTGCAGGTCGGCGAGGCCCTTGGTGTGCGGGAGGTGGACGCCGCGGCCGTCGTAGTGGAGCCGCCATGTGGAGCCGTCGCGGCGGAATACGGAACCCTTGGTCTCGGTTGCGGGCGTGGGCGTCGCGAATCCGGCGAGCGCGGCGCGGGCGGCTTCGGCCCACGGTCGGGCGCCGAGGCGTTCGGACTGCTCGACGGCGCCTGCGAGGTGGGCGCGGGCGGCGTCCTCGTCACCGGCCGCCGCGGCCAGGAGCCCGAGCCAGTAGGAGACGGGGCCGTGGACGCTGGTGCCCCACAGGGCGACCAGCCATTCGCCTTCGACCGGGGCGAGGCGTTCGCGAAGGCGCGCAACGGTCTCCGTGTCGTCCTCGGCGATCGCGAGTTCAGCCTCGAAGCGTATCCACAGGTACTCCCAGGGGCTGCGGAGGGCGGGCCCGTCGCCGAGCCGAGCGCGGACGGCCCGTGCGGCCGCGACGTCGCCGCGGGCCAGGGCGCTGAGCCCCGAGAGCAGGTCCGGGTGCCAGGCGCCGAACGCCTCGCCCCAGCCGCGCGAGACCGACTTCGGGACCGCGCCTCGCGCGATGCTCAGCTCCCACTCCAGGTGCTCGATCATGTGGAGGTACATCGGGTCGCCCCCGGCGACGGCGGCGGCCGCGGCGATCCGCTCCTCGGCGCTTTCGAAGCGGCCCTGGACCATGTCGATCACGGCGCGGTCGACGTCCATGCCGGAGCGCCAGCGCTCGGAGTCGCTGGCCTCGGCGAGCGCGCAGAAGCGTTCGAGCTGGTCGAGGAAGGCCGGGTCGCCGCGTTCGAGGAGCACGACCCAGCCGAGGGAGGCCGCGTACAGGCGCATCTCCATGTCGCCGGTGCGGCGGCTGAGCTCACCGAGCTCCTCGACGATGGCCTGGCGTTCGGCGGCCGTGCCGGGGCCCCAGTTGACGGCGTGCGTGGCCCACAGGCCGAACGAGAGGTCCTCGTCGGATTCGGCGGCGCGCGCGGCGAGCATGTACGCGTACAGGAGCTTGCGGGTGAGTTCGTCGTGTTCGATGCCGGGGTCGGGGGCCTCGCCTGCGAGTTTCGTGTACGCGAGGGTCTTGAGGCGCACGAGTTCGGGGACGTTCGCGTCCTGCGGGACCTCGACGGCGGCGCGCGCGAGGAGCATCGGGTCGCCGGAGTCCTCGGCCTCGTAGAGGGCCTGGTCGTAGAGGGCGCGGCCTTCGTCTCGCAGCGACGCGTCGGCGCGGCTGCGCCAGAGCACGGCCCCGGCGAGTTCGAGGCGCAGCAGGACCTGCTCGCGGACCATCCCGGGCGTGCAGCGTTCGAGCGCGCGGCGGCAGTACCGTTCGGCGCCTTCGACACTGAGGCAGCTCTGGGACTCCTTGGCGGCGCGGGTGAGGAACTGGACCGCGAGTTTCGGGTCGAGGTCGTCCCCGGCGAGCCAGGCGTGGTGGGCGATCTCGGTGGAGAGCATGAGCTTCTGCAGCGACTCGTCGGCGACGAGGGCGCGCACGACGCAGCCGTGGTGGTGGGCGGCCTCTTCGGGCGACATCGTGTTGTAGAGCGTCTCGCGCACGAGGTCGTGGACGAACACGTACCGGTCGGCCTCGCGGCGCACGAGCCGGGTCTGGCAGGCGGCGTCGAGCGCGCCTTCGATGCGGTGCGGGTCGAGCCCGGAGGCCTGGGCCATGACGCCGGAGTGGAACTCGCGGCCGCCGACCGAGGCGAGGGTGAGCATCCTGACGAGCGGTTCGGGGAGCTGGTCGATGCGGCGCTGGAGGGCGTCGCGCATCCCGGCGGTGGTGGCGTCGACGCGCTGCCCGGAGGCCCACAGCTGCGCGGTCTGCTCGACGAAGAACGGGTTGCCGCCGGTGCGGCGGGTGATCGCGGCGACCGTGGCCGCGTCGGGCGCGTCGCCGACGGTGGTGCGGCACAGCTCGGCGACGCCCGTTTCGTCGAGGCCGTCGAGGCTGATCATGGTCGCTTTGGCGACGAGCGGGAGCATGCGGGCGCGCAGGCGGTGGCCGGGGTCGATCTCGGAGTCGCGGTAGGTGCCGACGAACAGGAGCCGCTCGAACCAGGTGTGCTGCGAGGCGAACTTGAGCAGTTCGAGGCTGCCGGGGTCGGCGAAGTGGAGGTCGTCGAGGACGGCCAGGACCGGGCCGCGCTGCGATACGGCGATGAGGAGCTGGGTGACGGCGTCGTACAGCTCGAACTGGTCGGGCGCGGAGCCGTCGCCCTGGCCGAGGAGGGCGTCGACGGCCGGGGCGGGGCGCAGTTCCCGCCAGGTCTCGGCGCCGAGCTGGGCGCGCAGGGAGCGCAGGACCTGGACCCAGAGCCAGTGGTCGGGGACGGCCTCGGACTCCCAGGAGGTCGCGAACGCGACCGTGAGGTCGTCGCGGTAGCGGGCGGCGACGTCGGTGACGAGCGTGGACTTGCCGATGCCGGCCTCGCCGGTGACGAGGGCGAGCCCGCCGTGGCTGGAGACGGTGCGTTCGACGGCCGAGCGGAGGGCCGCCGCCGGATGGTCGCGGCCGATCAGGAAGGTCACCCGACCAGTGTGGCCGAAGGGTGCGACATCCGCCATCGGGTTCTGGTCCTAGGACCCGCGGTCCGGAGCGCTCGGTGGATTGTCGACTATCGGACGAAAGACCTCACGTTCCGGAGTCCGCACTGGTGGGGTCCCCCGGACGGCGTACTTGTGGAGGGACGAGGTGAGGCGATTTCCATGAAACGACCACATGATCACTGTGAGTATCTAAAGTGCTACGGAAAGTAGACATCCCGTCGCATGAACGGTCGAGACGTAAACGCTCGCGTCGCGCCGGGGTAGCCGAAAGATCCACGGGAGGATCCACATGGCACAGTCCACCACCGAGAAGAAGTCGCGGAAGATCTGGAAGGCGGTCGTCGTCACGGCGGCCGTTCCGGCGATGATGCTGGTCGGCGCTCCGGCCGTGAGCGCGGCCGAGACCGAGACGGTGCAGGCCGAATCGGAACAGCTGCCGGTGCCGCTGCCGGTACCGCTGCCCGGCCCGGGCGCACCGGTCGAACCGCCCGCCACCGACGACCTGGTCACGCAGCTCGGCGAGTGCGTCGCCGCGCTCGTGTCCGCGGTCCTCGGCGCCGCCGGGGACGCACCGGTCCCGCTGCCCGCCGAGCAGGTCCCGGACCTGTCGGCCTGCACGGCCCTGCTGACCACGCTCGGCCTGCCGATCGACCTGCCCGTGCCGCTGCCCGTGGAGTAGCAGCCGTTCCTGCGAACAAGTCAAAGGGCCCGCGGACTCCAGCCGCGGGCCCTTCGCCGTGTCTTACTTCAAGCGCTGAGCGGCGTCGGCGATCGCCTCGTCCGTCGCGGTCAGCGACAGCCGGACGTGCCGGTTCCCCTTGGCGCCGTAGAACTCCCCCGCCGCGGCGAGGATGCCGCGCTCGGCGAGCCACTGCACGGTGTCCCAGCAGTCCTCGCCGCGCGTGGCCCACAGGTACAGGCCCGCGGTCGAGTGGTCGATGCGGAACCCGGCCGCTTCGACCGCGCTGCGCAGGACCTCGCGGCGGGCCTCGTAGCGGGCGCGCTGCTCGATCGCGTGCGACTCGTCGTGCAGGGCCGCGATCGTGGCCTGCTGGACGGCCCACGGGACCATGAAGCCCGAGTGGCGGCGGATCTCCAGGAGGTCGGCGATCAGCTCCGGGTCCCCGGCGAGGAACGCCGAGCGGTAACCGGCCAGGTTCGAGCGCTTCGAGAGCGAATGTGCCGCAAGGAGACCCGTGAGGTCACCGTCGTTCACGCGCGGGTCCAGGACCGAGACGGGCGGGTGCTCGTCGTCCCAGCCGAGCGTCAGGTAGCACTCGTCGCTGGCGAGGACCACGCCGCTGTCGCGGGCCCAGCGGACCAGGTCGCGCAGGTACTCGACCGAGGCGACCTCGCCGGTCGGGTTGGTCGGGTAGTTGATCCACGCCAGGCGCAGCCGTGAACCGGCGGCGTCGCGCGGGTCGGCCACCGGCAGCGGGTCGGCCTTCGCCAGGATCGCCCCGATCTCGTACGTCGGGTAGGCGATCTCGGGGTAGGCCACGGCTTCACCCGGGCCGATGCCCAGCTGGAGCGGCAGGTTCGCGACCAGCTCCTTGGAGCCCACGGTCGGAAGGACCGCGACGTCCTCGGCCACGCCCGTGTGCCGGTGCAGCCACGACCGCATCGCCTCGCCGAGCGCCGCCGGACCGGCCACCGTCGGGTAACCGGGCCGGGCCGACGCGGCGACGAGCGCCTGCCGGATCGACTCGGGCACCTCGTCCACGGGGGCGCCGACCGTGAGGTCGACGATCCCGCCGGGGTGGGCCGCCGCGCGCTCCTGGTACGGGGCCATGCGGTCCCACGGGAAGCGCGGCAGCCGCCGGGCCGGAGAGGCGCTGTGCAGGCGTCGCAGCGCCATCGCGGCTACTCCTCTTTCGCGGGCTGCGCGGCCACGAACGGGTCGTCCTTCTCGATCTTCCCGACCTTGGAGGCCCCGCCGGGGCTGCCGACCTCGTCGAAGAAGTCGACGTTGGCCTTGGTGTAGCCGGCCCACTCGTCGGGGACGTCGTCCTCGTAGAAGATCGCCTCCACCGGGCACACCGGCTCGCATGCACCGCAGTCGACGCACTCGTCGGGGTGGATGTAGAGCATCCGGTTGCCTTCGTAGATGCAGTCGACCGGGCACTCTTCGATGCAGGCCTTGTCGAGAACGTCCACGCACGGCTCGGCGATTACGTAAGTCACGAGTCGTCCTTCCTACAGCGCGCAGCCGGGCGGGCTGCGCTGAGATTGAGACTAAAGCTTATTGCTAAAAGTAGCCGCAACGGTTTGGGGTGGGCCAGATGCTGGGACCGGAACATGTCGGTAGTCGCGTGGCGGTGCGGATCAGGCTGGAATCGCCTGAATCCGGCGGCCGGTTCAGGGACATCACCGGCGAGCTTATCGAGTTCGGCCCGGCGGTCTGGCGCGTACTGCCCGCTTCGGGGGCCGCCGTCACCATCGAGGCGTCCGCGGTCGTCGCGGCCCGCGCGATCCCGCCGAAGCCGACGCCGTTCTCCGAGATCATCGAACTCGAACGGCTCCTGGCTGCGACCTGGCCCGCGCCCGAGACCGCCGAGCTCGGCGGCTGGCTGCTGCGGTACGCCGAAGGCGTCACGCGCCGCGCGAACTCGGTGCTGGCGCTGACCGCACCGGAGGGCGGCACGGACGCGGCGATCGCGGCGGTCGAGGCCTGGTACGCCGCGCGCGGGGCGCGCCCGCTCGTCTCCCTCGCGGGACCCGTGACGAAACGCCTGGACGAGGAGCTGGCGGCGCGCGGCTGGGTCGCCGAAGCACCCGCGGTGGTGATGGTCAAACCGCTCGAAGCCGTTGCGTACGAAGGCGAAGCGAAGATCAAGGACACGCCGGACGAGGCGATGCTGAGCGGCTACGAAGACCCGCGGATCGCAGGCAGGATCCTCGGCTCGGGACCCGGCCGCGGATACGCCGAGATCCGGCGCGGGGGGGGGGGGGGGGGGGGGGGGGGGGGGGGGGGGGGGGGGGGGGGGGGGGGGGGGGGGGGGGGGGGGGGGGGGGGGGGGGGGGGGGGTTC